>NZ_CP150231.1:215000-390000 GCF_037974225.1 Solibacillus sp. FSL R5-0691 | reverse complement strand
TTAAAAGTAGCCCCCTTCGTATATAATCAAATTATGAACTTAAAGATTGGAATGAGTGATTTTGAAAAAACAAGTACACGTAGTTGGAGCTATTATAGAGAACGACAAACAGGAAATTTACTGTGCACAACGTAGCCCTCAAATGTCATTGCCAAACTATTGGGAGTTTCCAGGTGGGAAGATCGAGAAAGATGAAACACCACAGCAAGCATTAAAACGTGAAATTTTAGAAGAATTCACTTGTGAGATTGCAGTAGGTGAAAAAGTTGAGGACACTACTTATGATTATGGTACGTTCATCGTTCGTCTTGAAACATATATGGCGAAAATTGTGAATGGGACACCTGTTGCTATGGAGCATTCTAATACGAAATGGGTAAAACGTGCATCGCTTAGCGAACTAGATTTTGCACCAGCAGATATTCCAGCAGTCGAAAAATTATTAAAATAATTTAAAGGTGGTGCTTTTATGGAGCAGTTAGTTAAAAAACTTGAAGCTTCTTTACATAAAGGTTTTATCGATCAATCAAAGGCCGTCTCCTCACAGTTTAAACCGAAATTATTATCCAATAAAGCACATGAAAATGTCCTTTCAACACTTTTACAAGAAATGAAGACATGTAAAACGTTCACCTTTTCTGTGGCATTCATTACGGAAGGTGGATTAGCGACAATTAAAACGATGTTGTATGACTTGGAGAAAAAGGGCATTCATGGTCGTATATTAACATCTACCTTTTTAAGCTTTAATCAACCAAAAATGTTTAAAGAACTTCTCAAATTAACAAATGTAGAAGTTCGTGTTACCGATGTGAAAGGCTTTCACTCAAAAGGCTATATTTTCGAGCATGATCAGCATTATTCCTTAATCGTTGGAAGCTCTAATTTAACGGATAGCGCACTAAAAGCAAACTTTGAATGGAATGTTTATTTAACTTCCCTAGAAAATGGCGAGGTGATCAATCATTTTAAAAATCAGTTTGAACAGCAATGGAATAGTGCGATCCCGTTAAGTGAAGAGTGGATTGCTCACTATCAAATTAATTATGAGAAGCCAGAATTCAATAATAAAGTTGCCTCTCCACCTTTATATGTAACGAATCCATTAAAAGAGAGTTTAAAAATACAGCCTAATAAAATGCAAAAAGCCGCGCTTGAGCAGTTAAAGCTCCTTCGCCAAAGTGGTGCAAACCGCGGTCTTATCATTTCAGCAACTGGAACAGGTAAAACTTATTTATCTGCGTTTGATGTTCGAAATGCTGCACCAAAACGCATGTTATTTATCGTACACCGTGAACAAATTTTGAAAAAGGCGATGCAAGATTTCCGCAATATTTTATTAGGTGATCCTGAAGATTATGGGATTTTATCCGGTAATTCAAAGGATTTAAATGCGAGATATTTATTTGCAACGGTTCAGACCATTTCACGTGACCCTTATTTGCAACAATTTGCGAAAGATCATTTTGACTATATTTTAATTGACGAAGTTCACCGAGCAGGTGCGGAATCGTATTTAAAAATTATGAATTACTTTGAACCTCAATTTTTGTTAGGAATGACGGCGACACCAGAACGTACAGATAACTTCAACATCTATGAACTTTTTGATTATAATGTGGCCTATGAAATTCGCCTTCAAGCCGCATTAGAAGAAGACATGCTCTGCCCTTTCCACTATTTCGGTGTGACGGACTATGAGCTTGATGGTGAGCTTATCGATGAAACAGCAGACTTGCAAAAGTTAGTTCATCGGGAGCGGATAGATCATATTATTGAAAAAATTTCGTATTACGGGTTTTCTGGGGATCGCGTTCGTGGATTAATGTTTTGCAGTACGAAGGAAGAAGCCCGTACCCTATCCAACCTACTCAATACGCGTGGCTATAAAACGACTGCATTGACTGGAGATCACTCTCAAGAAGAACGTGAAGAAGCAATTGCTAAATTAGAGAATGGTGAGCTCGAATATATTTTGACGGTAGATATTTTTAACGAAGGTATTGATATTCCCTTCATTAACCAAATTGTTATGCTGCGCCAAACACAATCTAGTATCATCTTTATTCAACAGCTAGGTCGAGGGTTACGGAAACATAATGTAAAAGAATATGTGACGATTATCGATTTTATAGGCAACTATAAAAATAACTATTTAATTCCGATCGCCCTATCTGGTGATAAGTCGATGAACAAAGATAATGTTCGCCGAAACACGGTAAATACAGATTATATCCAAGGGGTTTCAACAATTAACTTTGAGGAAATCGCGAAGAAGCAAATTTTCGATGCGATAAATAACGCGAATTTATCGACGTTAAAAATGTTAAGAGATAGCTATTCTGAGCTCAAAAATCGGATCGGACACATCCCAATGCTTAAAGATTTTATTGAACAAAATTCGTTAGATCCCGAAGTCATTATTAGCTACATCCCTACTTATTATGATTTTTTAATGAAGATGAAAGAAGATATCCCTTCAATTACCGATTACGAAAAATCTGTCCTAACATTCATTGGAAAGGATTTTTTATCAGGGAAAAGAATTCATGAAATTTTATTGTTGCAACTTCTTTTAGAAAAAGAGTCTATTTCAGAACAAAGCTACCTTTCAGCATTACAAGCTCACCATGCTTATATTCAGAAAGATACAATTGCAGGCATTGAAAATGTGTTTTCCTTAAACTTTTTCGTAGAAGCTGACAATAAAAAATTCGGAAATAAACCTTTAATTATGAAATCGAATTCCCACTATACGTTTAATGAAGAATTACAACTTTCACTTCGAGATGAAAATTTCAAACAGTACTTCATCGATTTACTTGAATGTGCCTTTGTTAAAAACAAACAATTCAATAACAACGAACCCTTTAAACTGTATGAAAAGTATTCTCGCCGTGAAGTATGCCGCTTACTAGATTGGGAAAAAAACGAGGAAGGAACATTAAACGGCGGTCGTCCGAAAAATGGTGATTTCCCTATTTTCGTCAATTATCATAAAAACGATGAAAATGATCTTGAAACAAATTATATGGATGAATTTTTATCAGACGATACATTTAAATGGTGTTCAACAAAAAATCGATATATCGATAAATCAAAAGAAATGCAAATTCTTATTCACTCGGTTGAAAATGGAACAAACGTTTATCTGTTTGTAAAAAAAGACAATGGTGAAGGGAAAGATTTTTATTATCTTGGTCGCTGTGCGGTAAACCCAAGCTCTGCAAAACCAGAAAAAATATTAGATAAAGGAAAATATTATCCCGTCGTTACAATGGAAATGGTGTTGGAGCAACCAATCCAATACGACATCTACCACTACCTAGTAGAAGAATAAAATAAAGCAAGGTGTAGTCCAGTTTGGATCACACCTTGCTTTTTCTATTGATTATTCATTACCTCTAAATATCTCCCGCTTATGCCACTTGAAATATTTCTTGTGCTCTTCTACTCTTGCAACGCGCATTTTCTCATGAATTCCGTATTTCACATAATCCATCTGATCAATCTCCGAAGAAATATGGATTTTTCCTGTTCCATCAAATGCGATATAGCCTTGGTCGTATAAGGCATCATGGTTATGACATAGCAGAATACCGTTGTATGGATCGAGTCGCTCATCATTTGTTGCATCTTTCCATGGTTTTGAATGGCTTGCGCGTAATAGTCCCGGTAGCGAAATGCCGCATAGTGCACATTGGTTGTCCCATAATGGCATTAGTTGCTTTCTGAATTTTTGCTGGCCTTTACGGATTTTTACCTTTGCTTCCGCTTCTGTTTCAATTAATACAGGCACGAGCGTATTGCGTTCTTTTTGCGCAATGAGGCCCATCGCAAACTCCAGCTGTTCTTCATTTTCCTCATAAATATTCGCATCACTCATAAGCTCAAGCAGCTTGATTGCGAGCATTTCATTACAAGGATATAAAAAGCCTTGGTTGCCGTCCCCATTATGTTGGAACGGTGAATACTTGACCGGCAGCAGTGGCTCGATTTCTTCAAAATGTTCTTTTATCGAAATGGGTAAATGTAGTTCCTCGTACATCGCTGAGAATTGATGCCCTACTTCACCGGATTGATCAAAAGGATTCACACCTTCCCCACAATCTTCCTGAGCGGTACTGATTGCGACGATTTCCCCTTTCACACAGTGAAAAATTGCATCGCCCTTCCTAACTTCCTTCATCCGCTCCCAAGAATGTGGTGTTTGTCCACTATTATCTAAAATTGAGCACCATACGACTTGCTTTTCCTTTGCCTCATCATATGTACGCCCTTGCATTACAATATAAAAATTCATACGTACACCTTCGCTTCTTTGCTTTCTTTTAGTGTACCATTTCTTTTTTCTTATCATAACTAACATGTCTTATAAATAAATGCCACTTTCATAATATTATCCTTAACTCCTTCCATAAGATTAAATTTCAATCCCCCACTATTTCGCCTCTCGAAAAGCTCCCAAAAAATGTTATAATCCGAATAAGATTCATTTTCACTACTATCACAACCGGTTGCGCTCAGTTTTGAGTTGTTTAACAGAAAGGACTAGAAATGCTAGCAAGATTTTTTACGTATTATAAGCCGCATAAGCGATTGTTCATCATCGACTTTTCTTGTGCGGTATTTGTGGCCGTTCTGGAATTGCTGTTCCCGATGGCTGTGCAATGGTTTATCGATGATCTGCTCCCGACAAACGACTGGGGCATGATTACAAAAATCAGTGCGCTTCTTTTACTGACGTATATTTTAAGTACGGCAATGAACTTTGTCGTGAACTATTTAGGTCATAAGCTCGGAGTCAATATCGAAACCGATATGCGCCAGCAGCTGTTCAATCATGTGCAGCGCCAACCTTATACGTTTTTCGATAATATGAAAACAGGTCATTTGATGAGTCGTATTACGAATGACTTATTCGATATCGGAGAGTTTGCGCACCATGGTCCGGAAGATTTGTTCATTGCAATGATGACCTTTATCGGGGCATTTACAATTATGTTCAATATAAACGCGACCTTGGCTACAATAATCCTGATTTTCGTTCCGTTTTTAATTGCAGTCATGTATTGGAGCAATAAACGAATGAAAAAAGGCTGGAGCGTCATGTACACTGAAATCGCCAACGTCAACGGCCGTGTGGAAGACAGCTTTTCGGGTATTCGCGTCGTGAAATCATTTACAAATGAAGAATTTGAAAAGAACCGCTTCAAAGACCAGAATGCCCTATTCCGTAAAGCGAAAATTTACGCGTACAAAGTAATGGCAGGCACACATTCAAGCATTTATATTTTAACTCGTTTACTGACATTACTTGTTCTTGTCGTTGGGGCATGGCTTTCATTTAACGACAACCTTACAGCCGGGGAGTTTGCGAGCTTTATTTTATTTACGAATGTATTGATTAGACCAATCGATAAAATCAGTGCATTACTTGAAATGTATCCAAAAGGAATGGCCGGTTTTAAACGTTTCTGTGATCTGCTTGACCAGGAGCCGACAATTAACGACCGTCCAAATGCGATTGATATCGATCATTTAAACGGTGATATTGAGTTTAAAAACGTAGACTTCAAATACGCAGACAGCAAGCAAGTACTGAACAATCTATCATTTAAAGTGGAAGCAGGAAAAACGGTTGCCTTTGTCGGTCCATCCGGTTCCGGGAAAACGACGATCAGCGCACTCATCCCCCGCTTTTACGATATTACGGGCGGTGCGATTACAATTGACGGGTACGATATCCGTGATTTAACACAGCAGTCACTGCGTAAACAAATCGGAACAGTACAGCAGGATGTATTTTTATTTACAGGTACTATTCGTGAAAATATCGAATATGGTAAATTAGGCGCGAGCTTCGAAGACATTAAAGCAGCTGCCGAGCAGGCAAACTTGCTAGAGTTCATCGAGAATTTACCGGACGGTTTCGAAACGGAAATTGGTGAACGTGGTCTGAAATTATCGGGCGGTCAAAAGCAGCGTCTGGCGATTGCGCGCATGTTCCTGAAAAACCCGCCAATTTTAATATTGGATGAGGCGACATCTGCACTAGATACAGCGACTGAACGAATTATCCAGCAGTCGTTGAACGATTTGGCGAAAAACCGTACGACATTGATTATTGCACACCGATTAGCGACAATTCGCGATGCGGACTATATTTTTGTTGTCACACCAAATGGTATCGAAGAACAAGGCACATATGAAGAGCTTGTCGCAAAAGGCGGTATTTTTGCAGGGCTCCATCATGCATAGAAATTAAAGTTAAGATGAGGTGGATGATTGCGGTCATTCACCTTTTTTCTACCAAAATGGAGGGGGTTTTTTGATGAGTTTTCCAGTAATTGATCTACATTGTGATGCATTATGGCGTATGCAGCAGGACGGCCACCGGTTTAACGATGGTCTGCTTGATGTAAATGCAGATAAGCTTCGGGCAGGAAATGTAATGGCACAGGCATTTGCGATTTTTGTTTATCCAACGTTAACATTGGAGGAAAAACGGGCTGCTGCTTTGAAACAGATAGCCCATTTCCAGCAAGAAGTGCTAAGTGAACAAGTTATGCATATTAAAAAGTGGACGGATTTTGAGAAACTTCAGCCAGGACAAACCGGCGCTTTTTTAACGATTGAAGGCGTCGATTTTTTTGGAGGCGATATTGATTTTTGGCATCAATTCCGTGAGCTTGGCGTGTTGTCGATCGGGCTTACATGGAATCATTCAAACGAAGCTGCAGACGGTTTACATAGTACATCACAGATTGGCGTTACATCGTTTGGCAAAGAAATCATTAAACTGAATAATGAGCACCGGCTGTTCACCGATGTTACTCATCTTCATGAACGAAGCTTTTGGGATGTCATCGAGCATGCCGATTATGTAATTGCTTCCCACTCAAATGCCATGGCTGTCTGCAACCATGAGCGTAATTTAAACGATGCACAGATTAAAGCGATGATTGAAAAGAATGCCCCGATTCATGTTGTGTACTACCCTGAATTTATAAATGGTACAAACACGGCAAGCATGACAGACTTGATTCGTCATATTGACTATATTTGCTCACTTGGCGGGAAGCATTTGATCGGACTTGGATCTGATTTTGATGGAATCGATTCGAAAATCCCTCATCTTGAACATTCTGGAATGCATCAAAATCTCGTTAATGAGCTGTTAAAGCATTACAGTGAACAGGACGTACTCGGTTTTGCGTCTGCGAATTTCTTAAAGCACTTACCGAAATAGACAGTAACGTCAGGTCCACTTCGGTTTCGTGCTATACTAGAGAAACTTATGAATGAGAGGACGTTTTACTATGAACGGCAAAAACCGAAGCGATGTCTATCCAGGCTTGGAAGTGGATATCGTACTAAAACAAGACCAGCGTACAGGCAAAACAACACGCGGTATCGTAAAAGACTTACTGACAAACAGCAGCTCCCACCCACATGGCATTAAAGTAAGACTGACTGATGGACAAATCGGACGTGTGTGTCAGACTTATCCAAAGTAAGTACTGAGCTTTCCTCGCTAGTGAGGATTAAATTTTATTTTTGAGGATTATCTGCAGGTAAGTGAGGATTATCGTTATATAGTTGAGGATTATCCTATTCCAAATGTGGATTATATTTATTCCCTGCTAAAGGGCGGCGTTTTTTTACCGAAACAGCTCATACAGAAAAGGAGCAAAAGATTCCATGACTAAGAATCTCTTGCTCCTTTTCGTATATTTTTTATCTTTGAGTATCCAATGTATCCCAGAAACTGATATCTGCAGTTTCAATTGAACGATCTGCTATCGCTTGAACCGCAGCATCAAGTGTTGTAATCGTTTGTTTGATTAAATAACCATTACTTTTTTGACCAATAACTGCCGATTCATTGAAGTGATCGGACATTCCGCGCATTTCAAATAGCAGTGTAGCAATATCATATTGAACTGCGGCACCATTACGGCCGATATTCTCACCATTGCCGCCATTATATTTTGCTAAATGTCCCCATCCAGTAGAATCAACGGCATTAAATACAACAGAGCCCAACTTTTTCGATTTCTCTAATACTTCCGGTTTTACTTTATCATTCGTAGGATAAAGCATAGATCCCGATACTAATTTCCCGTCTCGTCTCGCTTGCGTACCTTGATGATGCAGGTCGATCATGTAGTCAATATCATACTTTTGTAAAACATTTTTATGAAGAGCCTGTGTTTCCGGGTGCACTTTATCAACATGATCACGATTTAAGTCTGCCCCTACTGCATTGTATCGTGTTAAATTACGCCCTCCGTCAGCAATATAATCATCTAGAGAAAAGTCGACGTCTCCCATCGCGCCATCTGCATTTAACATAGGCACAATAAGAATATTGACCTTATCAAGAACGCCCTTTGTTTTACCTGTCCCAAGATGTTTGATGAATTCCAATGCACCTTCTGTCGTTAATTGTTCATTACCATGCTGTTGTGTCAAAAATAGGATTGTCGGGTTATTTGGATTCGTAATATATTTCGCCATGTAAATATCTCGTTTTTTTACAGTTTGACCGATCACTTCAAGCTGCATAGCATCTTGTTTCGCGTCTTGCTTTTTAAGATAATTTACCATTTCATCGTAAGTATATAGGATTGACGTTTGAATCGATTCATTTCCACCATAGTTCGGTCCTTCACCTACAGCATAGGCTGTTAATGAAGCTGGTGTAACAGCTCCCAGTGCCAAAATGCCAGTTAAGGATAGTGCTAATGCTTTCTTTTTCATAAGACCCCTCCACTTTAATATTCAAAATTATCAAAATAATAATTCATACTTTAAGAATATCCATCAATTCTATAATCGTATATAGAGGGAATCTATCAATTTATTTGGATCCAAGATAGAGCAATTGTTTTAATTTTCCATTAATAGTGTATATTGATTTACTCATTGTTTCGCTGTTCTTTTCAAGTTTTTATAGAGTAAAAGTCACTAAGCGTTTGTGAGGATATAAAAAAATGCACAAAAAGCTAATCTGCTTTTTGCGCATTATCTTTATAGGTTCACTTCAAAAATTGCCTCTGTTTTTTCCTGTACTTCCTCTAGTGTTACCCCGTCCTGAAGCTCCACCAGCTGCATCTTGCCATCTTGAAAATCAAAGACCGCCAAATCAGTAATTAACCGGTGAACAACACTTTTGCCAGTCAACGGCAGTGAGCATTCACGTTTTACTTTCGACTCACCATATTTGTTCGTATGTTCCATAATGACGATGACTTTTTTCGCACCGACAACTAAGTCCATCGCCCCGCCCATTCCTTTTACTACTTTTCCGGGAATCATCCAGTTGGCCAAGTCACCCTCTTCAGAAACTTCCATTCCACCTAGAATTGCCAGATCAATATGCCCGCCGCGAATCATCGCAAAGCTTTCTGCGCTATCAAAATAGGTTGCGCCTACTTTTGCTGTGACCGTTTCCTTCCCGGCATTAATCAAGTCTGCATCAACTTCTGCTTCTGTCGGGTACGGCCCGATTCCGAGCAGTCCGTTTTCTGACTGCAGCATCACATTATAATGCTCAGGAATTTCATTAGCGATCAAAGTTGGCATGCCGATTCCTAAATTTACATAGGTTCCATCCTGAATTTCCTTCACTGCGCGTCGGATAATTTTCATGCGTGCATCCATTATGCTTCCTCCCTTCCAGTGCGGCGTTCAATGCGTTTTTCAAATGACTCGCTATGGACGATATGCTGCACATAAATGCCCGGCAGATGAATTTCGTCCGGATCCAGTTCGCCTGTTTCGACAAGCTGCTCCACTTCGACAATTGTCACTTTACCTGCTGTCGCACAAAGCGGGTTAAAGTTGCGCGATGTTTTACGGAACACAAGATTTCCGGAACGATCCGCTTTCCATGCTTTCACAAGCGCAAAATCCCCAGTAATCGCGCGTTCAAGCAAGTATGTTTTGCCGTCGAATTCTTTTGTCTCTTTTCCCTCTGCGATTGGCGTACCAACACCTGTTGCCGTATAAAATCCTGGTATGCCCGCACCGCCAGCACGAATGCGTTCTGCCAATGTGCCCTGTGGTGTCAATTCCACTTCCAGCTCGCCGTTTAAATATTGCTGTTCGAATGTTTTATTTTCCCCTACATACGAAGCGATGATCTTCGTAATCTGCTTGTCTTGCAACAGAACGCCGAGCCCGAAATCATCGACACCACAGTTATTGCTGACAACCGTCAAATTTTTTGTACCTTTATCTTTTACTGCCTGAATTAGATTTTCCGGAATACCGCATAACCCGAATCCCCCTACTAATAATACAGCTCCATCGTCTATTGCCTGAATCGCCTGTTGTACAGAAGCTACTACTTTATCCATGTCCTTATCCCCTTTCACATCCATACAAAATATTCTACAAAAAGACGAAATTCCCTTTAAAAATCTGTTTTTCTTAGGCGGGTGGTGGATTTTCTAATAAACTTTGATATGTTCTAATATAATTTTATTTGTTCTAATAAAATGCCGGTTTTCTAATATATTACCGAGATGTTCTAATAAGTCCGCGCTTTGTTCAAATATCCTCGGCGCATTTTCTAATATCCATCGGCGTTGTTCTAATAACCTGCTCAACTGTTCTAATAAAATCGATTCCCGTCTTCTCCTGCCCCCTCATGCGGAAAAAATTGAAGGCTTCTTGCCCTGAATCGAACCCATCTTCTAATAACCTCGCCAAACCTTCTAATAACCCTCTCACATCTTCTAATAACTCATTCAATTGTTCTAATAAATCCCCAACCCCACAAAAAAAGCCAAACTGCCCTAATTGAACAGTCTGACTTTGCTTCTAATTTTGTTTTTCATGCGGTGCTTGGTAAATGCCGATTTCCTTAGTATTCGGGTCGCGGACAATACGCTGATCGTCCTTTAACGGAATAATATCCGGATCTTCCGCCTCACTGCTCCGGCCAAAATCTCCTGCAACAGTTGTATTCGGCAGCGCTTCATACTTTTTCTCAGGTTCAAATGGTACTGGACGTTCATCCATTACCTCTTTATTAATGAGGTTTGATGGATTGGAACGGTTCGTAATCCAATCATCGAGTGTATGGCCTGTCCAATCTTCTTCATCAAATGGGTCGGTACCTGTTATGAGCAGTTTTCCGCCCTCTTCAATGATCTTTTCGTATTCCAGTCGCTTATTTTCAGGTAAACCGAGGCGGCGAATTTTCTCTTCAATTGGCGATTCCTTCGTCAATGCTGTTTTCAATATACTGCGGACACCATTTGTAGTGATAAGCGACACCTGCTGATCACGTGCGATGGAGTGAAATTCGTCTACATCCTTTGTTAAAAGATAAATATGTGTACCTTCCAATTCATTGTCCGGTCTACGTAATTCCTGGAGTTTCTCTAGCAATTCCTGTTTCGTATAGGCAACATCAATTTTCTGTTTCGGCTCATCAAAAAACATTTGCATCCCTCCATTAAATTATTCGTAAGTACCTTTTCCCCATCTCACCTATCCAAAACTTATTTTAAAATAGCACTCGGTCGAATAAATTCCCTTTCCCCTTGAAGAAAAAAACGTTTTTTCGCTTTGTTTGTTTATTCATTTACTCAAAATAGTATTTTCTCCTCTCCACTCAACACCTTAAAATACTCTGTTGATTGCTTCATATAAAGATTCATTTTAAACTAAACACAGTAATCAACAAGTTGTTCAATACTTTTCAGGAGGAATTATATATGAGTAAAAAATCAAAAATAATTTTAGCCGCTTCACTTGCCATTATTGCTTTTATGATCGGAAAAGCGTTTATTTTAGATGAGTCCAGCAAGATGTATTTGATCATCTTTTCCTTTGTCGGACTTGGGTTAGCTATGTTGCGTCTCTTTATTAATGGAATGATTAAAAAGATGAAAGGTAAACCTGTCGGAGTGAAAATACTGTTCTTTGCCGCTCTTCTTGGCTGCGGTATTCCGTTTCAAAATTGGTTCCGTACAGATATCCTGCTTTCAATGAACCGCGAGTATCTAGTGCCTTGTCTTATCGTAACTGTTGCCAGCATATTTTTCATGACGGTTCTTTCCGGTGTGATCTCTCAGCGTAAACGCGCACCTAAATTAGAAGAAATAGCAATATAAAATAGCGAAAACCCGTTACAAAGCTGATCAAACTTTGTAACGGGATTTTTTTTGTTTCCCTCATATCAAGTTAGCGTTTCAATTTTTTCATAAATTTCTTTCAGCATAATATCATAACGATCACCGTTTAAGTAAAAATTAAAAACATCGACATCGCATTTTATCTCTGACAATTCATCACCTACTAGAATTTCATTATGTAAATAAAGCGTTGAATGTGAACCATTTATCAGATTTTGAAAGTGCAGTGTATCGTAAGTGATGTTTTCTTTCGTAAAGGCAAAATGCCCTTTCGCTGCTTCATAATAAACAATAGGAATGATTGCATCCTCATATATTTTAATATATTCATCTTGGGAAGCTTGTTCAAATACAGTTGGTGTAATAAAAAGAGCATCATATTCCAATACCGGATTCGTAACCACTTCTTCAAGTGCCTCAAATGTAATTTCAACAATTTCTATATTGGTATTGTAATGATCTTGGAACTCCCCTAAAACAGCAATTTTTAGCGGCATCCCATTATACGCGACTATTTCCTCCGAACACCCTGTTAATAATAGAAGCCCGAGCAGAAATAATACTTTTTTCATTTATATCTCATCCTTTCATAGATGAATTGTATAATAGGTTGCTATCAATCCTTGCAAATTATTCGTCAGGGAATAATTAAAGGAGCTGCCAACACGATGCGGCAACTCCTTTTGCTAAATGCACAAGAAAATCATCGTTTCCTCATGCATTCCATCATATTATTGCCCAAATTCCGTTACGAATTCAGAAAGCTCTTTTCGTGTTCTTACATTTGGCACATTATCGTAATAGCCGAACTGGAACATTGAAATGACACGTTCATGTGGCTTTGCGTTTAATGCTTCACGGAATTTCGGGTTATCTAGGAAGCCCGGTGTTTTCCAGCAAGTACCGATGCCTTTTTCCCATGCAAGTAGCTGCACATTTTGTAAATAGCAAGCGGCTGCCGCATAGTCTTCCAATCGTTCTTTTTGACGAACATCTTCTGTCACAAGCACAAATGCGTATGCACCGGCCAATGTGAATTTTTTCATTTGGATCGCAAGTGCATCTTCTGAAAGCTCCTGCCATTTTGGAACTGCCATGTCTCGTAGCAGTTCATGTACTTTTGGCATCTGCTCCTCTGCACCTACTACAATGCGCCATGGCTGACGGTTGCCGTGGTTCGGTGCCCATTTTGCATCATCCAAAATTTTCATTACTGCCTTTTTGTCAACTTGCTGTCCATTAAATAGTTTAATCGAACGGCGTTGCAATACTGCGTCTCTTACCGATAAAGTCATCGCCAAATCCTCCTTCAATTACTACTATTACATTAGCATGAATGCTCTCTATTTAACATATAACATGGTGTGAATTCTATATAAAAAGTTCATTATCAGGCAGGCAATCACAATACGGTAAAGTAACTGCCCTAAAAAGCAGAAAAACTCCGCTTATTTCACCGCTCTCCCCACAATAAGAACGATCAAAACTGATCCGCTATATGGAAGTAATAATACTGCATATTCGGCGTGTAGGCAGTGGAGTCTTCGTACGTATAGAGGCGGTCAATGCTGTTCGAGGTATGAGCATTCACATATGGTACCCCCTGCTTGATACGCGTCACAATTGTGCTGTGATCGATACGGCCGTCCCCCGTAAAATCGTAAAAAATAATATCCCCCAGCTGCAGTTCACTTGCCGAGTTTACCCTTGTCGCGCGAAGGCCTTGTGTGGATGTTTCCAAATACCAGCGAAGGGAGTGTGCAACAGACCAGCTATAACTCCAGCGCTCCGGTTGCCCGATCATCCACCAGCCTTGCCCCCGATTCGGCGCTCCTCGCATTGGTGCCCCTCCAGCACGTAAACATTGGGAAATAAAATTTGTACAGTCATCCCGGAATACCGGATATTCAGGATTAAAGCTGTCCCACCATCTATTTGCATAATCAACAGCAGCCGTCCGATTATAAGTAGACAACGATCTTCTCCTTTTTTCACAGCGTATGTCGAGTACTTTCTAATTATGAAAGTGTTGTGAATGTAGAGCAAAAATCCCCTGTTTTTGTAAATGTCTGCTACAATTATTTTATTGAAATTATGAAACGGTTAGGGGGAATTATGAATGACACAACATGCAGAAAGGGAAATTTTTCTTCCTATAGCCCTTTGCGATAAAAAAGGTAATTTAAACCCGGAAGCAATCGGTTTTGCACGAAGACCTATTATCGACAGTAATTTGTCAGGGCATTTTATGCGCAAGAAAAAATGGAATTACTGGTGTGTATATGGCGAGGAGATTTTATTTTCCGCGACAATCAGTCATATGGATTACGCGGCTGTATGCTTTGTCTATTTCCTCGAATACGAAACACAACGCTACTTTGAAAAAACAATTTTAATTCCGCTTGGGGCAAAAGTAAAAATGCCGACACAAGTGCTGGAAACAATTCAATATAAAAATTCCGAAATGTCCATTCAACTTACATACTTCAACCGAGAGACCCATTTAACCGTAACCGCGCCTGATTTTGACGGTGATCCTTTACACGCTGAGCTGACGATTGCACATCCTAAAGACGATGACTCCCTTAATGTAGTCATTCCATGGAATCGCCGAACTTTCCAATTCACGGCGAAACATCACACATTACCAACTACGGGAACTGTAAAAATCGGCAATCGTACCTTTACGTTCACACCGGAAGAAAGCTTTGCTGTGCTCGATTATGGCCGAGGTGTATGGCCGCGTGAAGCAACATGGAACTGGGGCATGGCATCACAGCGCGTTCGTGGGCAGCGGATTGGATTAAACTTTGGCGGGAAATGGACAGATGGAACAGGCATGACTGAAAATGCCATCTTTATCGACGGTCAAATGACGAAAATACATGAAGATGTTTTATTTCACTATGACCGCACTAATTTCATGCATCCGTGGACGATCAAAACGAAATTTACCGGTCGCGTCAACTTAACTTTCACTCCATTTTTTGAACGTGTGGCAGAAACGAATGCGAAACTCATCATTTCCTCTGTTCATCAAATGGTCGGTTATTACGATGGATTTATTCAGCTCGATGATGGCAAAACACTGCATATCCAACAAATGCTTGGCTGCATTGAAGAACATGTTGCAAAGTGGTAACGCGTTAGGGGGAAAAATTTAATGTCAGCTCAAGATTTTAAGCAGGAACAACAGCGTCTGCACGAAACGATTCATTATATGGACCAGATATTAAACAGCTCGAAAAAAGATATTGAAACAGCACAGGAAAATATCCGTACTGCGATGGCCAATGTGGAATATTTGGACTCCAGTGACAGCTTCCTGAATATTTTAATGAATACACGTTTTTTCGAGCTTGCCCGCAATCAAAAAGAAGGGTTGGAAGCGATTCGCCAAAAACCGTATTTTGCACGAATCCATTTCCAGCGTGAAAACGAAAACGAGGAGTACCTTTATATTGGAAAGACTTCACTTTTCCATAGTGAGACCCATGAACCGATTATCGTTGATTGGCGCTCCCCTGTCGCAAACGTCTATTACGATGGCCGCCTTGGCGATATTTCTTATGATGTCCGGGATGAAACACATTCCGGTCATTTGTTTGCCAAGCGCCAATATAAAATTGAAAACGGCGAGCTGATCAATTATCGCGACGTCGATTTAACAACAAATGATGAACTCCTGCAGGAAGCGCTCGAAGGAAAAGCCGATGTCCGGTTAACGGAAATTGTCTCCACCATCCAAAAAGAACAAAATGAAATTATTCGCGCGCATCTTCGTCAGCCGATCCTTGTACAAGGTGCAGCAGGTTCAGGGAAAACAACGATCGCCCTGCACCGGATTTCGTATTTCCTTTACACGATGGGCGAACATTTCAATCCCGAACAGTTGATGATTCTTGCTCCAAACCGGCTATTTATCGACTATATTGCCGATGTATTACCGGAGCTTGGCGTCGATAAAATTTGCCAAACTACGTATGCGCAATATGTGCTTGATGCACTGAACCTGAAACTGAAACTGCAAAATCCGAATGAACAACTCGAGCAGCTCATTGCGAACCCTTCCGTACAGCAAGAGAGTGCCATGATATCGAAAACAAAAGGCAGTCCATTTTATGAGATTATGATGAACCGCTATATCGAGCACCATGAACAGCAGCTTGCCGCCTTGTTTGATGATGTATTCATTGAAAAATACCGCATTATGAAGGGCGAGCATTTACGAAAGCTGTTTTTGGTGGAATTTCATTATATGCCTGTCGAAAAACGGCTTGAACGTATTAAAAAGGTGATTCAAACAGAGGTAAAGCGGAAAACGGCAGCGGTGCTCGCGACACTGAATACGCGCTATGAAGATGCGATTGGCCGTGCGCTGAATGGCATGCGTGACGCAGACAAGCGCCGTCGTACAGTTACAAAACTGATCGATGAACGGGATGCCCGCGTTCCAAAAATCAAACAGGAAGCAAAATCCGTTGCAACAGTCTATATGAAAAAATTCCAGAAAGTAAAAGTGAAACAGATGTACCGTGAGCTTTTGACGAATCGGGAATTGCTCGGTGAAGTTGCTCCTGAATGGCCTTTTGAAGAAGTGGCGCATTTTATAAAATCGCATCAGAAAGAACGTTGGGTGCTGGAAGATTTGGCCGCCCTTTACTTTTTACAGGCTAAAATCAAAGGCATCGATGACAAGTGGAAAATGCGCGTCGTCTTTATCGATGAAGTTCAGGACTACAGCTATTTTCAACTTGCTGCCTTAAAAGCCGGTCTCGAAACGGATATGTTCACAATGGTTGGCGATCTTGCACAAGGGATCCACAGCTATCGGTCACTGACAGAGTGGCAGCCGGTACTCTCTCTTTTTCCGCGCGCAACATATGCAACACTTCAAAAAAGCTACCGAACAACAATTGAAATTATGGATGTCGCCAATGAAATTCTGATGCAGATGGATGAGGATTTACCGCTTGTTGAACCGGTTGTCCGTCATGGGAAAGTGCCTGAATTTATTGCCGCAGAAAGTTTTGATGCCGCTATTATTCAAGATGTCCTTGGAAAAATTCGCGCCAATCAGCATCAATCCATTGCACTTATTTGTAAAACAACAGAAGAAGCCGTCCAGTTAATCGAACAGCTGGAAAACTCGGATATCCCCGCTCAGCTGCTCGATGAAAATTCAGCAATCGATCAGCAAAAGCTTCTCGTTATTCCAAGTCACTTGGCAAAAGGCTTAGAGTTTGATGCAGTCATTCTCACATCCTTTGAAACACCTTACGATGACAATCCGCTTGATCGGAAACTGCTCTATGTAGCGTTAACCCGTGCCATGCATGAGCTTTATCTAGTCGGTCCATCAAAAGAAGCTTTTTTAATGAAGTGAGCGAGGTAATAACTTAAAAGCACCAATCGCATGCATTGAATGCGATTGGTGCTTTTTTTTATATTGCCATTAAAGTTCGTTACTTTATCAAACCTTTAATAAGCCTTGCAGATGCATAGCAAAGCTCCCCATTATCTAGCATAATCGATCTTTCTTTTAAATTGATGTTTGTTATCTTGCTTTTATTTACAATAAAAGATTTATGGCAGCGGTAAAGATCCGGATGGAGTCCTTCATAATTTTTTAAACGTCCATAAAATTCAATGTGTTCATTTTCCAAATGCAAGATCACTTTATGCGAGTCCGGGGAAGCTTCGAAGAAATAGATATTTTGAAAATCAATGTTATAAGTACGTCCAGCAGTTTTGATCTGCAGTTTTTGAATATTATCTTGTTCACCTAATTTTAAATAACGCCGATAAGCTTCCTTTAAAGTGGACAACAACTTCTCCTTTAATACTTCAGGATTATCTTTAATAATAAAATCTAATGCTGCCAGTTTATAAATAAAGGTAAGAAAGCTCATTTCCGCATGTGTTGTAATATACACTAAGCTAGCAATTGGGTCATCCTCTCGAATTTTGCTCCCTAACGTAATACCAGTAATCTCGTCTTTTAAATCTATATCTAGAAAATAACAATCTGCCTTCTCAGTTTGTAAAAAAGATACCACATCATGAGGATTAGTAGTTGCTAGTACTACTTTCATACCATTATTTTCTATCATTGCATAGTTCTCAATTATTTCTTTCGTTCTTTCCATTTGAAATCGATCATCTTCACAAATAACTATATCCATCTCATCTACCCCTTTTTAAACTCAATTTCCTGAATAAAATAAGGCGGGCTAATTTTTGTATTTAAACTAACATTTTGTAGATTGTTTTTCATTTGACGTAAATTAGCTAAGCCTAGACCTCGATTTTCTCCCTTTGTGGAAAAGCCTTCCCGGTAAATTTCATGTACTTTTATATTTGCTGATTCATTAAATTTGTTCGTTACAACTAATAAAACCGCTTCATTTAAATGAATAAAGGCTGCACGTACTTCCCCACCCTCAGTTTCTCGTGCTGCTTCGATAGCATTGTCCAGCAGAATTCCTACCATGCGGTTTAAAATAATGGGGTCAACTGGAATTTCATTAATTTCTTCCACGATTTCAATATGTAACGGAATTTGATGGGATTGAGCTTGTAAAATCTTTGTTGTTAATAATCCTTTTAAACTATTGATTTTCAGGTTATTCAATACCATCATGGAGTGCTGATTTAACTGTTCCTGGTAACTCGCTTCTAATATGTGGTCGTAAAAGTATGTATGGAGACCATCATAGTTTTTATCATCAATAAATGTACGTAAAGAAGATAAAATATTGATGTAGTCATGTTTAAACTTGCGCATATCCTGATTAATTTGCTCAAGCGATGCAACATAGGATTCAAAGTTGTTTATCTCCTGTTCACGTTGCTCTAATTTGAATTGTTTAAACGCCAAAAAGACAATAGTAAAAATACTGATTGTCAGTAATGCTAAATAAATTAAAAACATTACCAAATTATCCTGGACGCTCTCATTAAAATTCCCCTGATCAATTTTCATAATATTGATGTACATAAATAATACTGCAACAGCACCAAGGAACACGAGTATATAGGAGACATAACGATGGAATACCCATCGATTGATTAATCTTGCAATCCGTTTATAACAATAAGCAAATAGGCTGCCCAATATGATGAATAAGGAAATAAAGCTGTATTGTGTCAGTTGTTCATTGACGTCACCAAACAGATGGAAAGTCACTATACTTGAGAAATTATCCGAAATAACTAAAAAAATAAGGGATACTAACGAATGGAAAATATCAATAACCAATCGGGTTTTTCGATAAATCATCCATGTCAAAACTGCTACATAGTATAGAATCGATAGGGCACCAATAAACGGAAACAATATAGAAGTTGGTATAAATATAACTAATGCAATCATTAGTAATTGTTTTTTTGACCATGCCAAGTCTAAAACATATGTGTTAAAAAATAGTACCATCAAATATTGAACGAGAAATAAAATAATCACATCAATAGTTAGTCCGTCCATTCATTTACACTCCGTTATAAATTTACTTTATAACCATTATATACTAAGTGCTAAAATTAAAAAGTCTTCCCAAAAGAGACATAGCTTTTGAGAAAACTCTTAAAACATTATAAAATTTGGAACAGCTATAATTTAAATTGAATTAATTGTTTTAATGTTAAACTATCTGATTTTAAAACACCTTTTGGATAGATTCTCGCAGCTATACCGGCAAACAACCCAATAAATAAAATCATAACAAACAATGAAATAATAATTTCTGCCGGGGCAATCGTATTATAGACAATTCGGATCAGTACACTCATTGGTGCTGTAAATGGGATGTATGATGTTACCTTTGTCAAAGTGCCTTCCGGATAATCCATAACAAACAACATTTCCACTGTTAAACTGACCATCAATAAAATTACAATTGGCATCGTGGCGCTTGATAAATCGTCCGGACGACTTACCATTGACCCAACAATTGCAAATAAAGTCGCATAGGTGAAATACCCGATGATAAAGAAAATAAGAATATATGCGGCAGTCCCCCACGTTATTGTCTCAATTACAGTCTGTACAAACGACCCTTCAGGAATCTCAAAAATACCCAATTTCGCCCATAAGAGAAGGCCCCCGATAAAGATGAATAATTGCATTAAGCTTGCTAAACCAATCCCTAAAATTTTCCCGTACATCATTGGAACTGGTGCTACTTTTGTAATCATGACTTCCATAACTCGGGAAGATTTTTCAGATGCAATAGCTGTTGCAACATTATTCCCGTATGTGGAAATGGCCAAAAACATAATGGCAATCAATCCATAAATAATAAGTAAGGCATTCGGCTCTGTTTCGTATAATGATACAAAGCTTGTGTGTAAAGGTGCGTTTAGTGCCTGAACAACCGTCGGAGGAATAGATTGAGCTTCTACAATAGATGCCACTCTCTTTTGTTCAATATAGGATTCTATCCTGAGAAGGAATTCATTGTTCACTTTTGGCATAAAAACATTCAGCTGCATCTCATCTAATTGATTTTCCAAAACAAAAAAGCCTGCCAGTTCTTCTGATTTAATCTCTTCTTTTAAACTTTCAATCCTTGCATCATTTAAAATCTCAACGTTCCAATCTACTTTAGCTAATTCTTGTTCGGAAATTTCCAGTGATGTTCGATTGACGAGTTTATAGGTTTCTCCCGAGCTATCCTTCGCAAATATACTAAATATCGTTGGGGATGCAAAGAGCAATACACTTAATACGAGCAAACCGAGCGTAATATATACATATGCTTTTGTTTTAATCGCTTCTTTGAACACGGTGCTGAACACAATGCTGAAATTACGCAATGACATCTCCCCCTGTCCGCTCGATAAAAATTTCATGCAGGCTCGGTTCTTTTAATGAAATTCCATGCAGCTCGAACTTCTCTCCGAACTCCTGGATGAGCTGATATATTTTTTCGCTTCTTGGAATCCGTAGCTTATAGCGGTTGTTTTCCTCAGTAAAGTCGTATTGTTTAAGCATAAGGTAATCCTTTAAATCTGCTGCTGATGTTTCCAGTTCCAAGTAGCGGTAATCATAGGAACTCTTAACATTCGCTAATTCATCAGAAACAATCAGGTTGCCGTCCTTTAAAATACAGATTTGGCTGCAAAACGATTCAACCTGTTCCATTTGATGACTGCAGAAAATAATGGTTTTCTTTTTAGCGATCAACTCTTTTACAACGCTTTTCAACATATCTGCATTCACAGGGTCTAACCCGCTGAACGGTTCATCTAAAATGATAAAATTCGGATCATGTATAATAGCAGTAATTAATTGTACTTTTTGCTGGTTCCCCTTCGATAATTGTTCGGTACGCTTTTTAGCTGCATAAGAGATTTCAAGCTTCTCCAACCATTTTAGGGCCTCTCTTTTCGCTTCTTTTTTGCTCATACCTTCCAACATACCAAAGTAGATGATCTGATCTAAAACGTTCATTTTTGCATATAGTCCACGTTCCTCCGGTAAGTAACCAATTTTTAGATTTTTCTTGGAGAAAGGCTTTCCTTTCCATAAGATTTGTCCGCTGTCTTTAGGAATCAGTTCTAACATCATTCGAATGGTTGTTGTTTTTCCAGCGCCATTTCTACCTAGCATGCCGAGGATTTGCCCTTCTTCTAAGTGAATTGAAATATTGTTCACCGCTTTTTTACTGCCAAAACTTTTACTTAAATTTTGAATCTGAAATGTCATTATGCAACGCTCCTTCCTAACTGAACATCTTTACAATAGAAATTACGATGACTCCAATAACTACTCCCACAACAGCCCTTAAAATGTTTTTCATTCTTTTTGCCTCCTTATAGGTTTAATACGCAATGATTTTCTGCTCAAATGCTTTACTTATCGACTCAATATAATTCGGGACTTTAAAATAGGTCGTAATCCGGTAAAGAGCCTGATCGATTTCTTCGGCCGTCAATCCTCTTGTACGCTGAATAAATTCAAATGTATGGCCTACCGCTAAATCTTTTAGAATTTTTTTATCCAACTCTTTTAAAGAAACTTCAACTAAATGTGGTGTGTTACTTTTAAACGATTCCATTAGTAATAAAAATTCGTCCAGCCCTGTATTTTTTGTGACACTTGCCCAGCGCTCTTCATTCTTTAAGTGGTGGTAAATCTCACCCATTCTAGAATCTACAAGGAGCATGATATCTATTTCGGGACCCTCCACTTTCTTTAAGCTTTCAATGATCAGTGCGAAATGCTGGTTTGTTGTTTCAATCACCACAATATCAACGCACTGTTCTTTAATTAGTTTTAGTAATGTTTGATTGAATATAGGCGCTTGAATAGGATAAGTATCTACTTGCCAAGCAGGTCGCTTATCCCGAACCGCTATTTGTAATGTTTCAATAAACAATGTAGACATTGAAACAATCAGTACTTTCAAAATATCCCCCCTTCCTTGAAAATTGTTTAATTCAACTATAATTCCATACGACTTATTCATGTTTAAAGGCTCTTGAAAACGAATAAACCATTCATAACCGTTCTTTTTCCACATAAAAAAAACGCTCAGATAATCCTGAACGTTTACTTTGTAAGCCGTTGAATCTTCTCGCTTACGATCCAATATAAATGTAATAATCAAGCTGGGACGACTTCATAAAGCCGGCCTTTTCATATACGTGAAGGGCTGCCATATTTTCGACTTCCACATCGAGTAAAATGGTTTTGTCACCCGACCGAAGCGCATAGTCTTTCACCAAATTTAAAATTTGCGTGCCGATTCCTTGGCGCTGTCTGTTCGGGGATACCGCAAATGCCGTAATCCACTGTACTTCGCCTTCTTTACGGGTCGTCACTGTTCCAACAACTTCCCCGTCTATTTCAGCTGTCCACATAACTAGGCCTTCTGTCGTTGTATTAAATTCAATCAGTTCCAGCGATTCCTCACGAATATCACCAAACGCTTCGCTGAAAATCGAGATAAGTGCTTCCGTGTCCTTTTGCATAAACGGGCGTAAAGTAACAGGGCCTTCTTTTGACAGAACTTCCGCCTGGGCTTCCAATGTGGCTTCGGAAAAGCTGTATAAATACCCGTTCTTTTGAAGAAATTCTTTACCATAATGCGAGCCTTCCATGATTAATGCAAGCTCCCCTTCACTTTCACGCATCATTAGTCCTTCTTTCAGCACGTTCAATATCGCTTTTCCGATTCCAAGTTGACGATACATCGGTGCAACGAGCATTGACCATTCATACGTATTTAACCCCATTAAATCGACTGCAGTACCTGCTCCGACAAGCAAATTCTTTTCATCATCATATACAAGAACATAAAATCCTCGCATTTCATAGCTTTTTGCTATCGGTAAATTCATGACTTGATTTAATAGTACGCCATCACAAACGGCCGCAGTTTTACATAATTGCTGTACTTCTTCATATGTTTCTTCATCTAAAGGAAACGACACTGTTATTGCCGATAAATTCATTCTTTCTACTCCAATTCTAACTACTATAATTTCTTTATTTTAGTAAAGCTATTGAAGTAACGCAATACTCACGCATAAATCCGTTAAATTTCTCTTTCCTTAAATATTATTTTCATTAAAAATAAAACAAATTCATGATACAATTTTTCTAGTAAAGAAGCATAATTTTAACTACTTATTACCCAATAATAAGGTATAATAATCCTATGCATGATTATTTTTTACAAATAAAAATTCATCTTAAATGACTAAACGATGTTATTTAATTATAATTGCAATAATGAATCAATTAATTAAGGAGACTTAACTTATGACAAAAGAACAAATCTATTCTACTAGTACTGAGCCACTACTAGATACCCCTTTCCCTTCTTTTGTACTTTTACCTAATGGTACACTCGTTCATGGAAATCTCCATCATTTAGACTATCCGACAAAAGAGACAAAAGAACTAATCGGGAATTCCATACATGACACGCTATTCTCAGAAGTAGGTGATGATGTTATTGAATCCATTTTAACAAGTTCGGCAGCGTTATGTTTACACAACATTCCTCTTTCGCTAAAAGGGCAATCTCCCACAACATGCACCCTTTATACGAAGCCGACAGTCTTTGCGAAAGAGCAGGCAATTTCTGTTCTTTGTATTCCAAATGATGAAGTTCGTTTGATGGATGAAGAACAGCAGCATTTAGTCGACCTTAAAAATGGGATTCACCAATCATTCATGACTGTTACACTTGACCAGGACGGCTTTATTACTCAAACAAACCAGTCATTTTTAACAACAAGCCGCTGGACACCGAAACGGGTTATCGGTAAAACATTGTGGCAATTGTTCCCGCAAAATCCTGAATCGGAAAAGCTTGTGCTGGAGATTTGGAAAACGTTGCAAAACGGACAAATATGGCAAGGTGAAGTTGAGAAATTGACAAAGGATGAGCAGCTTTACTGGGTACATTTAACAGCCATACCAATGTTGGGTCAAACATCTGAAAAAAACGAGTATTTGCTAATTGAGCGTAATATTACAAACGAAAAAAATATCCAGTTCCAACTGGAAAAAATCGCCTATATCGATACAGAAACCGGAATGATGAATGTCCACCGTCTCGAACAAATTATCGGGGAAATGATTGAAGAAGAGCGCCATTTTTCATTCGTTTACTTAAGTATCGATAAGTTTTATACAATTAAGGATTTACATGATGGCGTAGCCGAAAAGTCCCTTATCTTAGAATTTACGAAGCGCATGAAAATGTATTTCCAGGATAGTACGATGGCTCGTATTAATGAAAGTGAATTTGTCGTGATTACACCATTACCAGAATGGTTTACACAAGGTTTTCTTAATTATTTACAGCAAAATCCAATATACAACGGTAGCGTAGCAGTACCGCTTTCATTAAGCGGCGGGATTACACGCTTCCCGGAAGATCAAATGACATTCTCCCAATTGATGAAGGCATCTTTGGCTACGATCGCTTCTGTACGGAGCGCGGGCGGTGACAGCATCGTTTCCTTATCAAAATCTTCGCATGCTGCATTAAACCGCAGATCGATTGTCGAAAAACGATTACTGCTTGCATTAGATCAAAAAAACCTGCATGTTCTCTACCAGCCTCAACTTGATTTAAGAAGCGGTAAAATTACTGCTGTCGAGGCATTAGTCCGTTGGGATGATGAAGAAATCGGCACTGTTTCGCCTGATGAACTGATCCCTATTGCGGAAGAGACAGGTCTCATTAATAATATCGGTTCGTTTATGCTTGAGAAAGCATGTGAACAAGCGGTCCTATGGAAAAATGCGGGACATCCGATCAAAGTGAGCATCAACTCTTCTGTACGCGAGTTCCGTGATAAAAATATGGCCAAGTCCATTTTGGAAACACTTGAACGTACTGGATGCCCGGCGAATTTACTGCAAATCGAAATTACCGAAAAGTTTGCATTGGAAGCTGAAGCTGAAACAGGCATTATTAAGCAAATGCGGACACTTGAAAATGAAGGCATCGTCTTTGCACTAGACGACTTCGGTACAGGTTACGGTTCGTTCCGCTACATGCAGCTTCTGCCGATTTCGATTTTAAAAATCGACCAGACATTTATCCGCTCGCTGAAATCGGAAAAAAACCAGCAGCTCGTAAACGGTATGGTACAGCTAGGAAAATCAATGAATCTTACGGTCGTTGCAGAAGGTGTGGAAACAGAAGAACAAATGCAGTTCCTGACAAGCATCGGCTGCGAGGTCATCCAAGGTTACTACGTAAGCAAACCAAGCTCTACAGAAGAAATTTCATCATTATTAGGTTAAATAAAAGCTCGTAAGGCAACTGATATTCAGTGCTTTACGAGCTTCTCTTTTTTACTTTTGTAAAAGATTGAATCGAAGTTCTTCCTTTTCTCATTAAGCGCAGGATAATCTGCATCATAACTTCCGCAAATACAAGTCCCATCGCAATTGCGCCCGAAATCATAAATGCCCGGATTCCATTTTCCAGCCCTGCAATATAATCAAGCTCCATCACATTGCGCATCGTACTGTATGCAATGCCCCCCGGTACGAGCGGAATTATTCCGGAAACACTAAATATGATCATCGGCATCCTAAATTTACGCGCAAAGAAATATGCTACTAATGAAACGACAAATGCCCCAAGAAAGGATGCGCGAACATCATCCAGTCCGCCTTCGAACAGAACATAATATACCGCCCACCCGACAGCGCCGACGAAACCACATGCCGGAATTGTTTTAATCGGGGCATTAAAAATAACACCAAAACAGGCGGTCGCAATAAAACTGATAAAGATTTGAACTAACACATGCTCCACCAACGAACGCTCCCTTCCAATCGATCATACCTTGGAATGATCACACTCCGAATTGATCCCAAAACTTATAGCGAAAGCACAAGTGCAATACCTGAACCAATCGCAAACGCCGTTAAAAAGGCTTCGGCACCTTTTGCCATCCCAGCCGTGAAATGTCCCGCCATTAAATCGCGGACTGCATTCGTAATGAGCAGACCCGGCACGAGAGGCATGACCGAACCGATAATAATTTTGTCTATTTCCGTACCGACATTAAAATGTACTGCGATATATGCAACAGCACCTACCCCTACCGATGCTAAAAACTCGGAGAAAAATTTAACACGTGTCATATTATGAAGAATCGTCACAATATACAGGCCGACACCACCTGCAACAAAGGCTGCCGGGATATCCGAAATCGTCCCTTTAAACAGCAGTAAAAAGGCACTACTCGCTAAACATGCCGCCAAAACTTGAACAAAAATCGGGAGGAAATAATTTGTTTTTTCTATCTTCTTTAACTCGTCATACGCCTGCTCTAATGTTATCATTTGAGATGTAAGCTTACGTGAAACATTGTTTACAAGCACAATTCGATGTAAATCCGTAATTCGTGTTGGAATCGATGTAATTTGTGTAGGCTGCGTTTTACCTAGAGAGAAAATAATACCTGTCGGCGTTACATAGCTTTGTGCATTCATCATATTTTGAGAACGGGCCATTCTGAGCATCGTATCTTCCACTCGATACGTTTCAGCACCGCTTTCAATCATAATACGACCTGCAAGCAAAAAGCAGTCGAGCGCCAGTTCAGTATTTTCAGCATTCATTCAAGGGACCCCCTTCCACTTCTTAGCTCATATTACTTGAAGCAATCGGAAAATAACAGTCTTTTTTCGTACAATTTATGCTGACAGAACAGTGTATTTCCTTAAAATTCACAATGACTTTCATTCTGGAAACAGATAATAGATTATCCCAATTAGAAAGGAACCCGGTACATCATGACAAACCCTTACAGAAAACGGCGTGGTCCTTGGATTGACTTACTTCTTATTGGCGCGATCGGTGTTTTAGGTGCCATTATCGTGTTTTTAACTTTTATAAGCGATGACCCGATTTTCCGGCAAACCGATAAAACATCCGCTAAAGAACATACGATCACAGAGGAAGCATCAAAATTCCCTGGAATAAAAATTGTCACTGACCAGTCAGATGACAAGAAAATGCCCTATACCGTTCAGTATCCGCTAACGGATTATGAAGCTTTTAATAGCGCGGTAACGACATATATAGAAAAATCAAAGCAATATTACATAAGCATGATGCGCCTGCAGCAGGACTCAAAGAAGTTAACAGGCGACCTTACGATAACTGTTGAAACATTCGAGCATGATCATTATTACTCCTTTGTTTTAACGAATAATACGGTTTTAACTACCGAAGAGAAGCAAACAACGATCGAAACATTTCTCATTGATTATGAAACAGGCGATTTGATCGATATACGTGCTCTTTTAAATGAGGATTTAGCCAGTCTGAAAACTTTTGCAGCACATGTGCAATCGGAAATGCTTAAAAACCCAGCTTATAAAGAGTATGTATTAGAAAAGGAGCTCGCATTCGCTACCGAACCAAAATGGCGTTTATTTAAACGTTTTGCTTTGAAAGACGACTCGCTTTTCATTTATTTCAATAAAGGTGAAGTGACAAAACCGGAAGCAGGTGTTCCGGTAGTGGAAATTCCTTTGTCATTCATCAACCCGCTTCTGGCTTCTGATTTCCAAATAGAAATGCAATCTGAAACTACGATTATTCCTACTGATAAAGAATCATCGAAAAAACGGATCGCCCTTACATTTGATGATGGTCCTCATCCGGAAGTAACGAAGCAGATTTTAGCGCTTCTGGAAAAGTACAATGCCAAGGCCACTTTCTTTATGCTTGGAAGCCGGGCGCAATATTATCCGGGCTTAGTACGTGAAGTGCTGGATAGTGGGCATGAACTCGGTAATCATACGTGGTCACACCCTGTTTTAACGAAAATGACTCCAGCTGAAATTGAAAAGGAGTACAATTCTACCGAGGAAGCAATTATCCATGCGACGGGTGAAAATTCAACTGTTTTCCGTCCTCCTTATGGGGCGATTAATGATGATGTGCGAAACACGATTCCATGTAAATCGGTCAACTGGACGATTGATACACTTGACTGGAAGTACCGCGATTCGGAAAAATTGTTCCCGATGGTGAAAAAGGCATTGCATAATAATGCAATCGTTTTAATGCATGATATCCACCAATCTACGGCAGATGGACTGGAACCTGTCCTTGCCTACCTACAAAAGGAAGGCTATGAATTTTTAACGGTTTCAGAGATTTTGCCGTATCATTAAAAGTGACTTAAAAAGAGTGACGATATATAATCGCCACTCTTTTTTGCATAAGCTTGAACTTATTCCTCAATTAAGAGTAATTAATCCTCACTTTTATTGGGTTAATCCTCAAATTCTTACACTTAATCCCCAATTGAGATCAATTAATCCTCACTTAAATGCTTTAACCGCTACCCCCTGCTGTTCCAGTTCCAGACGTGCGCGTTTTGCAAATTGTACGGCATGTTCACCGTCTCCATGTACACAAATACTATGAGCCTGCAATGCCACTTTCGTATGATGAACAGAGGTAACGGTCCCCTCCTTCACCATTTCAATAATTTGAGAAATCGCTTTTGTCTCATCTGTAATGAGCGAATTTGTCATAGAGCGGGATGTTAATGTACCATCCGCCTGATATGTACGATCCGCAAATACTTCATGGATTGTTTGTAAGCCATATTTTTCACCGGCAGCCGTTAACTGACTTGATGCCAAACCATATAAAAGAAGTTCCGGTGATACATCATGAACAGCCTTTGCGATAGCATCGGCAAGCTCCTCATTTACCGCCGCCATATTATAAAGCGCTCCATGCGGTTTCACATGCTGCATCTTCATGCCTTTTGCTGTCAAAAATCCTTGTAGTGCACCAATTTGATAAACAACCAGATCATATGCTTCCTGCCATGAGATTTCCATTTCTCTTCTCCCGAAACCGTTTAAATCCGGGAGTCCTGGATGCGCACCGATTTGTACATTATTCTTAATCGCAAGCTCTACCGTTTCACGCATGACAGACGGATCTCCTGCATGAAATCCGCAGGCAATATTGGCGGACGTAATATAACGAAGAATCTCCTCTTGCTCCCCCAGCCTATAGCGTCCAAAGCTTTCTCCCAAATCACAATTAATATCTACTTGAAACATAATGTCTCCCCCAACTTTGGAATTATCTGAATGTTATGCTATTATCATGCCATACATAAGGATTCATTCCAATAATGAGGTGACATTTCATGCCGGCACTGCAATTTAAACAACTTAGCGACCAAGCACTGTTCGTTCAGTTCAGTTCGACGATTAATGAACAAACCCACCAGCAAATCCAGCAGGCAATTGCGATTTTACAGGAGCATCCATTCCCGGGACTAATGGAAATTGTGCCAAGCTATACAAACTTCTGTGTGTATTACGACCCGTTTACAGTGCGGAAATCTTTGCACCAGGAGCATAATACAACGAGCGCCGAAAAAGTTCAGCATTATATTAAAAGTCTGCTTGTGCATCAACATCAGGAAGGTCCCCATGAAAGCCGGTTAATGGAGATTTCCGTACTTTACGGGGGTGAATATGGACCCGATTTAAACGAGGTTGCGGACATCAACGGCCTAACACCTGAAGAAGTCATTGCAATCCATACATCTCAGGAATATCTTGTCCACATGCTCGGCTTTGCACCAGGTTTTCCGTTTTTAGGCGGGATGGACAAAAGAATCGCTACACCGCGCCGGGCTATACCAAGACTTGAAATTATGGCTGGTTCAGTCGGTATCGCAGGTGAGCAGACAGGCATTTACCCGCTCTCAACACCAGGAGGCTGGCAAATAATCGGTCGTACGACGACACCATTATTTTTACCGGAACAAAATCCGCCGTCACTACTGCGAGCAGGTGACCGTATACGCTTTGTCGCTATTAAGGAGGGACCTTCATGCTAAAAGTAATCAAACCCGGATTGTTCAGCACTGTTCAAGATGCAGGGCGTACGGGATATCAGCAATACGGTGTTATTGTAAGTGGTGTCATGGATGCAGTCGCTTTTCGTATCGGAAATGTCCTACTGAAACAGTACAATAAAGCAGCAATTGAAATGACATTAATTGGCGGCACATTCGAATTTCTGAAAACGACTGCAATTGTATTGGCGGGCGGAAAAATGCACGCAACAGTTAACGATAACCCGGTCCCGATGTATAAAGTAATCCCCATCAGAAGAGGTGATGTATTAAAATGCGGTGCCATTGAAAACGGCGCAAGAAGCTATTTATGTATTGCGGGCGGCTTTTCTGTTGAGGAAATACTCGGCAGTTGCAGTACTTATATAAAAGCAAGCTTTGGTGGTTTTCTTGGACGAACGCTTCAAGTGAATGATTTGATTTCTTATGAAGAATCGTTTAATCCGTATCATACATATCAAGTAAACACAGATCAGTTTTATGAACGAAAGCACATCCGCCTATTAAAAGGGACCGAATGGCATGAATTCAGCCCTCAAATGCAGCAGCGCTTCATCGAACAGCACTATACAATTTCACTTGAAGCCGATCGAATGGGTTACCGGCTGGAAGGACAAAATGTAATTTTACTGGAAAAACCATTTAATTTGCTTTCTGAAGCCGTTACAATTGGGACGATTCAGCTCCCTCCAAGCGGACAGCCTATTTTACTGATGGCAGATCGACAAACAACAGGCGGCTATCCAAAAATCGCTCAAATTATTTCGGCCGATTTACATAAAGTTGCACAGCTTAGACCGAAACAACCACTCCCTTTTGAACTGGTTACACTCGAACAGGCAGAACATGCGTATTTTCAGCTCGAACAACAGCTGAGATTATTGGAAACCCTTTTGAAAAACTAACTATTTCTCAAAAATTCACGTGTATAATCGCTATCTTCTATAAGACTTTTGTAACTTTTTTTCATTTTATGTTTTAAAGTGTTGAATAAAGGTTATAAAACACTATCGCGAAATAGTTACAATAAAAAATAGGAGATGAAAATTATGAGTTTTCTTTGGTTTTTAATTATTGGTGGAGTTATCGGTTGGCTTGCAGGAGTTATTTTAGGTAAAGATATCCCAGGCGGAATTATTGGTAATATTATTGCAGGTATTATTGGTGCATGGATTGGTGGTATGCTTCTAGGAAGTTGGGGACCTAAAGTTTCTGATTTCTATATCTTCCCTGCTCTAATAGGTGCGATTATACTTGTATTCATTGTAAGCTTTATCATGAAATCAATGCGTAGAGCTTCATAACAATTATTGAAGCAGCTTAAAGCGGTCCTTCCCAAATTTGGGAGGACCGCTTTTTGCATTCATGAATTTCTGACCACAGTATAGTAACTGTAACTTTTTTGTAACCCTTTCCTATTATTAAGAGGCGATATTATATCCAATAAACCGCTGAATGGAGAGAATTTAAGATGAAAAACTTAACAATTTTAATAATGGCTCTTGTTTTTATAGGGAGTCTTTTTGTCATGAACAATGAAAATGCTCAAGCCGCTGATTTTGAAAAAGCTTTTGCAAATAAAACAATACTTGTAAAATCTGCACCAGGCGAATCCTATAAAACGCTCGGTAAACTTAAAGCGAAAACTTCTGTAAAAGTATACGGCGGTGTTCCAATCGGTACGGATCAGGAAGACGCATCATCAGCTGATCAGTATGGATGGTCAAAAATTAAGTACAATGGCAAATATGCATATGTTCCAACACATGAGCTAAAATTTGAACATCCATCTGCTTGGGCGCCGGGTGTAAAAGCAAAGGCCATCGCCGAAATCAAGGAACAATTCGTTTCGAAAAATGATAAAATCCGTTTAGTGTATGATAGAAATTCTTATTATGAACTGTTTATTCAAAAGGATGGCAAAGGCGAGTATCAATATTTAGTCTATATCAATTGTAAAACCGGTTGGTGGCACGGGTGATTTGTATTCGGTCCAGCCCGCTTCAAGGTAATAAACGGTGTTCCCTCTTGAAAGGAACTTATATTAGAAGAAATTTTGGTTTTTTAGTCAACCCCGACTCGATATTAGAACATCAGAAAGCGATATTAGACAACCGGGGACACTTATTAGAAGAAGCGCGAGATATATTAGAAAATCGAAAGTTTATTAGAACAAATAAAAATATATTAGAACATTTAAAGATTTATTAGAACTTTCACCCGCCCAGCACCGGCTTTTTCCAAATACGTAAAAGGACCAAACAATACTGATGTTTGGTCCTTAAATCCATTCTACAGTTCCTGTCTTAACGCCTGCATAACTTCAATTTTCGTTGCTTTACGTGCGGGGCGTAAACCTGAAATCATTGCCACACCAATACTGATCGCTGCTGCAATCACTACAAGCTGCCAAGGAATTGCTGAAAATTGAACATTGTTGAATCCATCTTCGCCTGTTGCTGCCTTTAAAATGAGCGGCAATAGCGCATTCGATGCAAAGCTTACAACATATGAAATTGCAATTGCAAGAACAGTTCCAATAACCCCGATAAACGTACTTTCCATTAAAAACAGTCGTTGAATCAGTTTCGGGCTGGCACCAATCGCTTTTAATACACCGATCTCACGCGTACGTTCTGTTACCGCCATTGTCATCGTATTGAAAATGCCGATCGATGCAATCAGTACAGCGATTGTTCCTACAAAAACAAGTCCGGCTTTCAATACTAGGAAGAAGACATTCAACTCATCCAACTGTTCGGTAACGGAATACACACCGTAGCCTTTTCCGCGTAATTCTTCTAAAATCGGCTTCACATATTCCAAACTCTCCGCATAAATATCGAAGCGCTCTGAAAACAGTTCAAAATCACTGGCTACCTCTAGATCGGCAATTGCTTGGCTATACATATTTTCAATCACTTCACGTTGCTCATCCATCATATAAATTCTGTTTTCAATTGCCCACTCGTAAGCCGGCTCAGGCATAACACCAACAATCGTATATGTCTTACGATCTGACAGTACATCTGGTTGTTCATGGGTACTTAAAGCAATTTCCACTTCCTTACCGATAAGCGAATCCTTATACCCTTCTTCAGCACCATCGTAATAAGTGCCTTCTGCTTCTGCTGCCTTTGATTTTTCCTCAACTAATTTGCGGTCCGCTTCATTCAATAATGTTTGGCCGAAATGATAGCCGACAATAATTTCATTTTCATTTTCGGGGTATTTCCCTTCCGATAACGGTTTCGATACCGCTGCATAATCAGTAAAGTCAACTAAACGCAGTGATGTAGACGTGTCACGGTCTCCCATATAGCCTGCTACATTCGCATCCACACTTGTCGTTTTTAATACCGTCTGGACATTTTCTACCCCTTCGATATCTGCTACTTCCTCTTCAGTAAACAACGCTTGGCTGCCAAGCACTTCAATTTTAGTCACCGTTTCACTCGAGAGAATCTCATCTTCAATTGAATCCTGTAAGCCAAAGCCGATCGAAGCAAGTACGATTAAAAATGCACAGCCCATCGTTGCGGCAAGTACCGTCATAAATACACGCAGCTTATTTTTCTTAATATGCTGCATCACAAAATTTACCTGATCTTTAAAAAGCATTGCGTTCACCTTCTTTCACCAATTGACCATCGTGCATGCGATAGCGCTTGTCCGCAATCATCGCAACTTCCTCATCATGCGTAATAATAATGAATGTCAGATCCAATTCGCGGTTCAGCTGCTGGATCAGCATTAAAATATCCTGTTCTGTTTCTGAATCGAGGCTCCCTGTCGGCTCATCCGCCAACAAAATCGGTGCGTTCGTCACAAGGGCACGTGCAATACTAACACGCTGTTGTTGACCGCCTGATAATTCATTCGGATAATGGTCCGTCACTTCAGTTAACCCGACCTTTTTCATAATCACTTCAACCCGTTTTCTGCGCTCCGATACATTCATCCCTTGCAGCTTTAACGGTAGTTCAATATTTTCAAATGCCGTCAAACTTGGCATGAGCTGAAAGTTTTGAAAAATAAACCCGAAGTTTTCTAAACGGAATTTTGCACTCTGAACTTCATTAAATGCCGCAATTTCCTGTGCATTTACTACAATCGAACCGTGTTCCGGCTTCATAAAACCTGCCAGTATCTGAAGCAGTGTCGATTTACCCGATCCGCTTTTCCCGACGACTGCCACGATTTCCCCCTTCTTTACATCAAATGATACATCTCTCAGTACCGGAACCTGTCTTTCCTTTCCGCGTTTACCGATGGAAAATGTATGTTGTAAATTCGTTACTTTAATCATCATCGTTCACTCCTTTTCACTTAACTTCATTGTAAAGGGCAAATCTTAATATTTAGAAAGGCTAAATATGAAGAAATTCTTAAGAAATCCTGAATACCCCCCCTTTATGTGAACATGAAAAAACCACAAGCACCATTCCACCTGTGCTTGTGGTTGAATCTTTATTAGAAACCTATCACCTGTTGCTTTTCAAATGTTTTCCCGTTGAAGCTCGTCACTTTCGAACGAGATACGGTAAACAGCTCATCATCAATATAAAGAAGACGCTGTACAACATTATACGAATCTTCATATTGTTCACCTGGACGTGCCTTTTCGATCATGTCCGCCGCAAGTTCGATTCCTTTAGGCGTTACTTTGTAAATATAAGCACCTGTTCCTTCGTATTTCAGCTGGTCTTCCTCATCTGTTGGCGAATAAATCGTAACCGGGAAGCCGTAATAGTTTTGCCGTGAATCTCTGAATAAAGCTTTATGGTCATACTGTACAGGAGAATAAGTTCCACGACCCCCGATTACAACCGCCTGCTGTTCTTTCGGGTTATTGAAATCCGTCACATCAAACAGGCTCAATTTCATGCCTTTTGTATAGACAACCGGCTCTTTTATCCCTTCCTCCATCCGCACTTCCGTATCGTAGCCAATACCTAACAAGTGATTTTCGCCAATTGGATGCAAGTAATTACTGAAGCCAGGAATTTTCAGCTCTCCCAATACTTTCGGCGCTGTCGGATTTTTCGTATCAATGACAAAGAGCGGATCCGTTTCTTTAAATGTCACTAAATACGCTTTGTCACCCATAAAGCGAGCGGAGTAAATGCGTTCCCCTTTCGCCAGATCATTGACCGCACCTACCTGTTTTAAGTTGTCATCCAAAATGAAGAGGTGGTTTTTCGAATTGGCCGTTGTTCCCCATGCACTGCCTTCTGTAGTAGCGATACGAACATACCCGTCGTGTTCATCCATTGAAAATTGATTCAAAACAGAACCAGACACTTTACCTTGCGCTGTCATTTTTACCGCTGTTTTATCAACTGAAATTTTATAAATTGTCGTTTCATCGTTTTGATTTACCGGCATTGTACTGGATACCGTGTCTTCAAGAGACGTGCGCTCCATTAATGGCCAGAAACGAGTATGATTCATCGAAGCAATATAGATGGCGTTTTCCGACATATACATTTGCCCGCTGTTCCCTAGGAAGCTCTCTGTTTTCCATGCGTTCGACTTTACATTGCTCACATCGATTGCTGATACGATTAAATAATTCGGTTCATTGCTTTCAGGCAGCATACGAATTTTATCGACCTGCATAACAGTTTCCTTCTCCCCGTCATAAGTAGATGGACGGAGCTCTACATCCGGTGTTTCCTGCAGCAGCCAGTAGTTCGGCATACGACTGGATACAACGTACAGGAAATTGCCTGCTTTACGGATACTTGTAATATCCCCATCATGCCCTACTTCACGTACTAACGTTGGATTTTTTGCATCTTTTACATCATAAAAGGCAATTTTCGTAACCGATTTCCCATCATAATACGGCTCTCTTTGTGTTTCCACATACTGTGTGTATCCGACGATCAATGTTTGATCATGCAGCATCAAATGTGAAGGATAAATATCTTTGCCAACCTTTAAACGCTTTACTACTTGCATCGTTTTTGCATCTACAATCACTACTTTATTGTCGACAATCGTAAAAATCGATTGGCCGTCCGTAATCGTGATATCCCCTTCTTCAACGCCTTCCACCTGGTTGTTCGTTGTAGAGTAACTCGGCCCGCCACTGCCTAAATCTTTGCTTTCCATCGACATCGATGATTCCTCTGCTACCATATTACTTGAGTTGCTCGATATCGCATTTTCCTGGGCGATAAATGCTCTAAAATAATCTTTTAAATCTTCTGTTGAAGTAAGTTTTTCCACTTTCCTTACAACTTCAAGTGCTACCGACTGTTCCTGCTGCGACTTCGCTTTTTTCGCGTATGCTGTTTGCTTAATCTGTAGTGTATATTTTCCTACAGTAAGCCCATCAACAGACAAAGCAGTCCCGGCTTGGTCAACCGATAATTTCGCTTTCGCATTTTTGCCGTTTTCATCGACAACTAGAATGGACCCATCCGTTAAACTTTTTTCCGTAATTGCCTGCTTTAACGTAATGGAATACGTTTCCCCTTCGAATAAAATACCCGTTGCCTGCACTTCGGTATTTTTAGCCAACATAAAATAACCGAGCGCAATAACCGCAACAAGCGTAGCGACTAGCCCCATCCCGAAAAGTTTGCCGTTTTTCATGTAAACCCCTCCCTTTCCATACTTTGTATTGAATTAGACTGAGGTAGAGTGCAAAAGTTACAGAATTTTATAAATTTTAAAGACAAAAAATTTCCCGCAATTAATCATAACTTTATTCCTAACCGTTCACATTATCGTAATATCTTCAACCAACTTATTACTTTACAGGTAAATTACTAATATTATAGAATACTAAAAGCAAAGTACTTTAATTAGAGTACCCGAAATAAAGTTTATATAAGAGAGGAAACAATACGTGAAATTTAAACAGTTTTTAAAATCACGAGGAGCAATTGCTTCTATTTTTATGGGAATATTTTATGCGGTAGCGATGCTCGGGATCTTTTTACCTGGATATACTGCAATACCCGGCAATATGGATGAATTAAAAATAGCCATTGTAAATGACGACAAAGGCGAAGCTGGCAGTCAAATTGCCGGTCAGTTAGGCGAAAGTTTACCATTTAAGACAATTGAGACAGATATAACAAATAAACAAGCTCTGAAAGATTTAGAGCATAATGAACTTGCATTAGTTATTCATATCCCTGAAAACTTTTCGGCGGATGCACAGAGCGGTAAAGGAACTAACATTGATTTCACAGTAAATGAAGCATCATCAACAATGGTTTCATCTTCTATGTCATCTGTAGTTACTCAAATTAATAACGAATTAAGTGCAAACTTCTCACAGCAAACAGCTCAAGGAATTTTAATGAACTTTAACCTCCCGGAAGAACAGGCAGCTGAATTGGCTGCACAAATCGAAAACAGCTACACTGGAAACTATGTCATTATGAATGATGTGCCAACGGGTATGCATAACAGTATGCTGCCAATGTTTTTAACAATGGCTTGTTATGTAGGTGCGATGATTGCAGGAATGCAGTTAGTCGGTTCGTTTAAAGCGAGCCGTGGTAAAGCGAGCAAAATACGATTATTTATGTATGTACAATTGACTGCATTAATGATTGCGGTACTTTCAACTATTGCTTCATTAACTGTTGCCTTTTCAATTGCAGATGTCGACATGGCAGTATTGTTGCCTGTAGCAGGTCAGCAGATTTTATTGTATATGGCCGCATTTAATGTTTGCGCAATTCCCATCTTTATCCTTGGTGAAGGTGGTATGATTCTTAACATTCCGATTCTGCTTATGCAAACATTGGCAAACGGTGCAACAATTCCACGTGATATGATGTACGCACCATATGAATGGTTCAGCTATATTACACCGATGTACCATTCGGTTCAATCGTATTTAGCGATTATGTTCGGTTCAGTCAGCCCTGCCCCGTATCTATGGGGATTGGCTGCAGTAGGTGCCGGAGCAATGCTTATAAATGTCCTTATTGTTTGGATTTTCCACAAGCCTCTGCCAGTTGACGCACCGGCTGAACAACCATCTACTGTAAAAAAAGCGGATGAAGTTATCGCATAACTTTGTTAAACTAAGAAAAAATACAACTCGTGCTATCTTAGGCACGAGTTGTATTTATGTAAGTGAAAATTAACATGTATAAAGTATAGGAGAATACTATGTCCATCCAAATTTATATATTGAGCAAGTTAGCGAAAGAAAGCAGTTATCCATATAAACTAAAAAAAGAGCTGTCAGAACCGATTCCTTTTGATAAATTGGCGAACCTGACGGAAAGCAAGCTCTATTATCATTTCGAGTCTTTGACAAAACAAGGACTTATCGAGCCTACTGAGATTATTAAAGAAGAGAACCGACCGGATAAGCAAGTTTACGCCATTACAGAACAGGGTCTCGCATTGCTTCCAAATAAAATTTACCAGCTTTTCGAAAAAGCCGATTCACTATCAGATACAATTGTAGGTTTAATGTATCTGGAATTTGTTGATCGAGCAAAAATTATTATGATTCTTGAAGAGAAACTAAGAAAGCTTGAAAAGAAAAGGGATCATATTAAAAGCCTAAATATGCAGGTTAAGCTTGAAGGTCCAAAAAAAGAAAGTGGCGATTTTTTAACCGGCTATTTTATAAGTCGTATAGAAAATGAAGGTGAATGGATTACTTCATTAATTGAAAAATTACGGAATCAATCTATTTAAAAAGGCCTCGCGTCTAGATGAATTTAATCATCTAATTGCGAAGCTTTTTTGTATATTGACATAGAACTCACCAATCAATTTTTAAAGAAAAGTTTTAAAATCGGTGTTGTAATTTCTTCAAATGACAAGGAATTTTTCCCACGCCTGTTATACCACTTGCGAACGGTTTCAACTACCGCGACCGGTACGGATTTCCCGTCAATTAAATGATAATATTGCTCATATCCATTTTTTAAATGTTCCCATCGAAAATCATTACCGGATATCGCATATTCGGAAACATCGATGATTTTGGCTCTCCCGTTTTGCAGCAGTACATTTTTCAAATGAATATCACGCGGGTTCAGTCCCTTGCTGCGCGCATACTCCCTTGCTTCGTCTACATCCTGAATTACCTGTTCCGGAATATGGATGCCTTCAAGAATGCAGTCAAAGAGGGTTTTTCCTTCCTCGTAACTTAATATGAGGCAATTGCCGTTTGAACCGTAGCATGTTGAAAAGAAAGGAGAATCACCTAACTGACGGTAAACACTCTCTTCCAACATTACTTTGGCTGCTTTGTCTTTCGCATATATTTTGAATGCATATGACGGGGCACTTTCGGACTGAAAAACTGCCGCATCCGTCCCAATCCCTACACATTTCATATCTTCTGCATTTCCAATAATCGTTACGGGCTCATTATTCGGATTGGATAAAACATTTATTTTTGAAAGAGAATTCATTACACTTTCGAAGTCCTTTACCATATCATTTCTCCCTTCATCAGCGTTAAAGAAAACTACATCATCAATTACTTTTAAAGGGATTCTATAAAGCTCATAATAAAATTCGTTTTTTTCTATTAACTATATGCTGTATATAATGAGTTTAACATTGGAATCGCCAGTTCATGTAATCTCCCGCTTTGTCCAATATGTAAAAAGCCCTTCACACCATTATGTGAAGGACCTTGCCTATTTATTAACTACGCCATTATTATTTTTACATTTTATTGTACAGGGGAAAGTTCACTTTCTGTTACCCATTTATGATGTGTTACTTCTTCACCTGTTTCGGTATCTTTATAGCTCACCATATACACGGTCGTTTGCTCAGCCGAATCGATTGTAGCTGTCGCGCCATCCATCCCTTCCATATGATCCGCATTTAATATGACCTCTTCACCGGTAGTGAATGGTTCTTCTCCGGCATCCTCAAGTTCTTCATGGACGACCCATTTATGATCTTCAACTGGCTCACCACCAGTTGTTGGGGTATAAGTAACCATATAGACAGTTGTATCAAATGCACCGGTAATTGTTGCTGTTGCACCGTCCATACCTCCCATATGATCAGCGTTTATCACTGCTTCACTACCAACAGGATATGTAGGGTCTTTCGCATCAGCCAGTCCTTCTGGTACTTCACCTGAACTTGAATGGTCCATTTGGGTATGATCCATTTGTGAATGGTCCATTTCTTCCTTGGATTTTGAATCTTCTTCATTTCCACCGCAAGCCGCTAAAACAAACGCTGTACATAAAACAAGCGCACCTCTTACTAATCTCTTTCTTTTCATCGCTGCATCTCTCCCTTTTTTTTAATTTGCTCCCCAACTCATTATACCCCTCTAAGGTATAAGATAACCTTACAATTTTTTAAGAATACTTAAGTTAGTTTACTGAACAGAATAACGGGAAAATTAAAGTGGACAAAATGTAATGAGGAGGAATAGGCTATGTCACATGAGCAACATCAACAATTGCTGCAAACTTTACATGAATGTATGGCAGCATGCAACCACTGTTTTGACGCCTGCTTGAAAGAGGATCATGTTCAGATGATGACGGAATGTATCCGTTTGGACAGAGAATGCGCAGACATTTGTAACTACTTGGAACAGGCGATTACTAGAGGTACACCGTTTCTTTCTGAGCTGGCTGCGGTTTGCGCTAAAATTTGTGAGGCATGCGGAAATGAATGCAAAAAGCACGATCACGACCACTGCCAAAAATGTGCGGAAGCGTGCTTTAAGTGTGCAGAAGCATGTAAACAAATTGCCTAAACATACAAAAAGTTGCTCCAGGTTCATTTACCGAAGGAGCAACTTTATATGATTAAATACTAATTTCCGCTGAACACTTTTCACAAATAAATTTGCCTTCCAGATTCAGATACGCTTTGATTTCCGTAAACCCTTTTCGCTTCGGGTAATGCATTTGAACAAAAACTTTTTCATCTTCTTTAATTTCATTATTACATTTCATACATTTAGGAATGATTAGGGCCACTCGATCCCCTCCAGCAATTTATACTTCAGTTACACTTATTCCACCTTAGGATTAGAATATCCTGCCTGTTATTTCTTTCGAACAGGAAGCCAAATTTCACTGTAAGCATACCCTTCTTTATTTTCATCCATTTTAGTAAATGAAAATGTAGGTGCTTGAATAATTTCATAATCGGAAGAAGGAAGCCATTCCGAATATGTTTTGGCCATTGTTTCCTGTAACGTGGCAGGAAACGGTCCTTCATTAGGAAATACCGCCCACGTACATGCTTCTACCGGCACTTTGTCTAATTGATCACTTACCTCCGTTTCGGTCGTTAATACACCGATCAAATGCGTTAACTCCCCTTCTTCTTTCAGGAAATTTTCATCAGCATGATAAGAGGCATTCACAATTTCACAAGGCTCCATATTTTGCAGTGTGCGCATTTCTTTTCTTTGTTCTTCCGTTATACTTTGAGCCAGCTTTACAATTTCCTGATTTACCCCCTCAAACTGCATCGGCACACGTTTACTAACCCCTACTAAATTAAACGCTTGTTTATCTTCAATTCTCCATTCCATCGAAATTCCTCCTTTTACTGTAATAATGAATGTGAGTTTAGGAAACGATTTGCTTATTTTCTTTTTGATGACATCTGAAGGCAAGCAGTCACACCATTTTTTGAACGCTCTCGTAAAACCGTCGACTGACTGGTAACCATATTTAAACGCAACATCCGTTACCTTTTCTCCATTTAATAAATCCTTATTTGCTTCCGATAGTTTTCGGTTCTTTACATACTCATTTAATGTCATCCCTGAAAGATGAAAAAATACTGTTCTAAAATGGTAGTCGGAAACCCCGGCATACTGCGCAATACTTTCAAGAGACAAGTCCTCGGTTAAATGATCCTCAATATATTCAATCACTTGATTTAATTCTTTTAGCACCAGATCCCCTCCTTCATGGATACATATTAGCAAAGCAATGATAAAAATACTCGACATTTTCAGCTGAGAAAAATCGGATTAAATTTGTACAAATTATGACACGCATTGTTTATTCGAGAGGTAAATAGGGTATTCACACTTATTAGTAAGATACTTAGCAAAAAAGATTGTAGAAATACATGAGAGGAGTTGATACGTAATATGCGGTTGGAAAAGAAGTTAATATTGATATTCAGTCTTATTGCGGCCTGCTTTTTATCTGCTTGTGCAGAGAAGGAAAAGCTTGCCGACGGATCTGAACTGATACATAAAGATCAGTTTGTTTTTGCTGCATCTGGCGAATTTAAACCATTTAGTTATGTAAACGATGAGGACCTTTCAATGTCAGGGTTTGATATTGAAGTTGGCGAAGCGATCGCAAAAGAACTAGGTCTAGAACCCGTTCAAAAGCGGATCAAATTTAAAGGTATTGTAGAAGGAGTCAAGACTGGCCGTGCAGATGTTGCGGTTGCCAGCCACACGATTAATCCACAGCGAAGCAAACATGTTGCTTTCTCTACCCCCTACTATTATTCTGGACCGCAGATTTTTACCCGACCAGATAGTGAAATTAAAACAGTTGATGATTTAGCCGGAAAAGAAGTTGCTGTAGCTAAAGGGTCAACCTATGCCGATACAGCCTCCAGGTATACCGATAATGTTAAAACCTATGACAGTGATATCACTGCTTTGCAGGCGTTAAACAGCGGTCGTCATGATGCGGTAATCACCGACTTTGTTACCGGAAAAAATGCTGCAAAAGAAGGGTTTAAAGTTGAAGGACAGCAGTTAATCGAACGCAGTGAGCAAGCGATTGTACTGCCTCAAGATAACCCTAACCTATTAAAGCGAGTTAACGAGGCGCTGGAAAAACTCCGGGAAGATGGAACTCTTACTCGGATAAGCATGAAATATTTTGGTGAGGACATTACAAAAAAACCTGAATAATTCAATCCTCTAAATAAGAAAGGACGTAGGTACAGTGCCAAGTTTTTCACATTTTCTAGAAATATTAGTAGATACAAAAGATGTATTCCTTAAAGCCATGCTCTTAACATTAGAGCTGACGGTTGTATCCATTTTAATCGGTATCGTAATCGGGCTTTTCTTTGCATTAATGAAAATTTCCAAATTTAAAGTATTAGAACTCATTTCAGATATATATGTCTTTTTAGTTCGTGGTACACCGCTAATCGTTCAAATCTTTATTCTGTACTTCGGACTAAGCGGAATTTTCCTTCTTCCTGATTTCTGGGCAGCTTCACTTGCCTTAGCGCTTCATAATGGTGCATACATTTCTGAAATTCTTCGAGGTACTATCCAAGGCGTCGATAAAGGGCAGATGGAAGCAGGCCGTTCTTTAGGTATGACAAAGGTTCTGACATTAAGAAGAATTATACTTCCGCAGGCATTTCGCCGTGCGCTCCCACCATTGGGCAACCAATTCATTATCGGTTTGAAAGATTCTTCGTTAGCCGCATTTATCTCGATGAATGAACTCTTTAATGTAGCGACAACGCTAGGATCTAATAACTTTGACGAAATGACTTATTTACTGATCGTAGCGATTTACTACTTAGTGTTAGTGGCATTATTAACATTCTTAGTAAACCGTTTCGAAAAGAGATTAGCAATTAGCGACAGGTAGGAGGCGTAAACAATGGAAGCAAGAGAAATGATTAAAGTTAATCAATTGAATAAGTCTTTTGGAGACTTACATGTATTAAAAAATATCGATATGACCGTTTTCGAAAGTGATGTTGTTTGTTTAATAGGATCGAGTGGTTCAGGAAAAAGTACACTCCTTCGCTGTCTTAACTTTTTAGAAAGGAAAGATAGCGGCAGTATTATTATAGGAGGCAAAGAAGTCGATCCTAAAAACGATAACCTTAACAACATACGGGAAAAGGTAGGAATGGTATTTCAACATTTCAATTTATTCCCCCACAAAACTGTTTTGGAAAATATTATTGAAGCTCCGGTAATGGTTAAAGGCATCGACAAGAAGGAAGCTACTTCAAAAGCAAAACAACTCCTTGTAAAAGTTGGCTTGGAAGATAAGGCCGATGTCTACCCGAATAAACTATCCGGCGGGCAAAAGCAACGTGTAGCGATTGCCAGAGCCCTTGCCATGGAACCGGATATCATGCTTTTTGATGAACCGACATCAGCACTAGATCCAGAGCTTGTTGGAGAAGTTTTAACAACGATGCAGGAACTGGCTCAAGAAGGGATGACAATGGTTGTTGTTACCCATGAGATGGGCTTCGCTAAAGAAGTGGCTGACTGGATCGTATATATGCATGACGGGGAAATTATTGAGCGCGGTACCCCAGATCAATTTTTCAACAATCCGAAAGAAGAACGCACAAAAGAATTTCTTAAGACGACAATGCTGAAATAACTGAACGAGGGTCCTGTCAACGTACTTAGACAGGACCCTCGTTTTATGATTTATACCGGCGATTTATTCAAATACATAAACCATTGTTTGCATAACTCTATCGAACTCTTCATTCTCCATTTTTATTGATTTCCCGTTCATTTATCGGCTGAACTGGACGGTGGTTGTCCGGGAAAATTAGACGGAACGCTTCTATCTGTGCCTTTGACATTTCAATCGGCTGCTCAAAAACTACCCATTGTACTTCTTCTGTACAAGGCGGTGTCGTTAATGAACCGGCATATTCGAATGTTGTTTTATTTTCTGGCAGTAAAGCTTGTAAGTCCATATCATATTTTTCAGAATTCCCTTTTGCCGTTTTATCGGTCGGTAATTCACTCCACATTTCAGCAAGCAGTTCATTTTCATTCCCTTCTTGAATCATCAACCCGATAACAGCCAGCTTTCCATTCTCGTCACTATGTACGAGATGCAGTTCCATCTCATAGTTTTGACCGTTAAACTGGTGCTCGCTCGGTGTATGGAAATGAAATTGTGAAAGCTTGTACTCATTATTTTCAATAATAATTTTATTGCTTTCTTCTGTAGGATTTGCCTGTATTGTATGACCATTATTTTCAAGTGTAAACGATGTAGATTCATAGTGAATTTCAGTACCTTTTAATTTCCTATCTTCTATTACTTCTGGAAATTCAACATTAATCGGTGATTGCTCACTACCGTTCACACATGTTAAATTACTAGGATCGAGTTCTCCCCAGCTTTCAGGTCCAGTCGGTTCCTCATATGACCAATCACTCTGATCAGCACTTGTTGTAATAACTTCTTTTTCTTTTTCCTCACTTTTTTGTTGTGCGCATGCAGCAAGCATCAAACTTGAGAACATCGCTAAAACTAAGTATCCAAGTTTCTTCATCTTCTGTAGCCCCTCTTATCTCTAGAATAATAAAATTATTCCATATATAATTATTATATCCAAATAAATATACTGAAATATTAAAATTCGGTTAATATAACCTATCGTTAGTCCATAAATAGAATCATTAACTACATCGTTTTTAGTCATTTCTACTTCATTTAGCATTCGCTCTTTTTGCTTATTTATAACTTCATGTGCAAATTTGCTTCTTAAATTAAAAAGAGCAAGCTCCGTCTTCGAAGCTCACCCTTTCGCACGATATATTTTGGAGCCACTTGAACTCCCCCTAATTTTCATATTTCCAAGCTAATCGTTTTTTTACCTGTTCCACCATTTCGTGATCCTCTTAAAAAGCAGTGATACCTTAATTTATTCGCCAATTTCCAGATGATATTCGCCACTTGGAACGACTTTTTAGCCAACATCTTTTTCATATTAGCCACTTCACCTAACATATTAGCCAACTACAGCTAGATATTCGCCAAACCTCATCCCTCGACCACAATTCAAAAAAAGCGAAAGGTCACAATAACCTTTCGCCTCATCAACTATTCAAATGGCCAGCTTGGCAGCATACAGCGCAACTTTTTATCTGCCCGCTTACCCAACACATAATCTGCCTGCATCATTGTGTGAATTTCACGTGTGCCTTCATAAATGACCGGTGCTTTGGAATTTCGTAAATAGCGGGCTACCGGATATTCATCGGAATAGCCGTATGCACCGTGAATTTGGACCGCGTCATCCGCAGCTTTATTCGCAAAGTCGCATGCCTGCCATTTGGCGAGCGATGTTTCCCTCGTATTGCGGACGCCTTTATTTTTCAGTTCTCCCGCACGATACACAAGCAGGCGGCTCATTTCGTAGCCGGCTTCCATTTTTGCGAGCATTTGCCCGACTAGCTGATGCTCGCCGATCGGTTTACCGAAAGTTTCGCGTTCTTTGCAATACTTGACGCTCGCTTCGATACACGCCTGAATTAAGCCGACCGCACCTGCAGCAACAGTAAATCGACCGTTATCCAGTGCGGACATCGCAATTTTAAACCCTTCGCCTTCTTCACCGAGCAAGTTTTCTGCCGGAATTTTGACATCCTCAAAGAACAGTTCACCTGTATTGCCTGCACGAATACCATATTTACCCTTAATCGCCTTTGAGCTAAAGCCGGCCCATTCACGTTCGACGATAAATGCCGAAATGCCGTGATGTGCTTTTTCCTTATCTGTATAGGCAAATACAAGGAAATGATCTGCAATATCGCATAAGGAAATCCACGTTTTTTGACCGTTTAAAATATAGTAGTCCCCATCACGCTTTGCAAATGAACTCATCGCCGCAACATCCGAGCCGGCACCCGGTTCTGTCAGACCGAATGCACCGATTTTCTCGCCCTTTGCCTGGGGAAGCAAATATTTTTCCTTCTGCTCTTCAGTTCCCCATTGCATGAGCGTCATACTATTTAAGCCAGTATGAACGGAAACCGCGGTACGGAATGCTGTATCCCCGCGCTCCAGCTCTTCACAGACAATCGCAAGCGAATTATAGTCCATTCCTGCTCCGCCGTATTTCTCCGGTACACAAACGCCCATCAAGCCCAGTTCGGCAAGGCGCTTCCATAACTTCGGATCAAAACCGCCGCCAGCATCCCAATCGGCAATATAAGGGATAATCTCTGCATCAACAAATTGTCTTACTGTTTTTCGTAAAAGTTTCTGTTCTTCCGTAAATTCGAAGTTCATCCCTTCACTCCTACCACTTTACAATCATTGATGAACGGTGTGACGTTTCCTTTATATCAACACCACGCTTCGCCATTTCCCGAATAAACTCACGACCTGGCACAACTGTTTCCGGTGCAAATACACCGCGCTCCCCAATTAGCCCTTTGCCAACCATTTGAGCTACAATGGAAATCGTATTCGCTGTCGCACGTGCCATCGCCGTCACGTTTTGCTCAGTATCTTTACGCACGACCATCTCATATTCGTACGTAATTTGCTCTTCCGACTTTTCGCCTGAAATAATTGCACGTAATAATACGGCATCGACATTATCGCCGATATCCAGCTTTTTCTCTAATACTTCCCTCGTTACTTCCCGGACATTTACTTCACGACCGCCAGCTTGAACGGTATTATTTTTGTCAAGGAAACCTAGTTCAGCAAGCAGTTTGAACTGCTCCGCATGACCCTTATAGCGGATTGTCTTGTATTCGAGCGTTTTCACATGGGGGAACGTTTTATATAAAGTTGAAATTCCGCCTGACGTGTAGAACGCCTCTAATACACCGAACTCGTCAAAGTAAATCGGCTCCAGCCCTGTTAAAGACTCGACCTCTGTAAGCACACCTTTTTGGATCATTTTCGAAGGCTCTGTATAGTGGTCGAATACCCCATCCAGCGAGAACACACGAATATAGTGCAGCGGTGGCTGTGGTGCTGTTGGGATACCTCCAACATAAAGTTTGATCGAATCCACAGAATCAAATTTTGTCGCCCCGTAACCTGTCAAAATATTGATCATTCCCGGTGCAACACCTAAATCCGGGATAATCGTCACACCATTATCGACAGCCTGACCGTGCAGCTCGAAAATAGATTCCGTTATCCTGCCAATATGACCACCTAAATCAACTGAATGCACCCCCGCATCAATTGCTGCTTGTGCAACGCGTTTATTGAATTTATAGAATAAAGCATTTACAACTACATCACCGCGGCTGATAACATCACGCAATGCTTTGTCATCTTCCGCATCAAGCTGTACGACTTCAACCTTATCTGTATTCAATGTAGCAACAAAATCCTTTGCGGGATCTGTTGCAACATCGGCTAAATAAATCTTCTTCACATCTTCACTAAGGACTAAATCGCGCGCTACTTCTTTCCCCATCAACCCTGCACCTAACACTACTACTTTCATGTAAACATCCCCTTTTTTATTAAGTCAATTACGCATCAGCGTGATTGCGTCCAGAAATTTGAGATGTGATGACTCTTAAAAATGAATCATCAAGCGTTATTATCGATTTGGGCACGTTGCAACTTGCCGCTGTAGTCTACATAAATACTCTTCCATTCCGTATAAACATCAAGCGCTGCCTGACCTGAATCGCGGTGACCATTTCCTGTACCTTTCGTACCGCCAAACGGTAAGTGAATTTCCGCGCCTGTTGTTCCGGCATTTACATAGACAATCCCTGTATCAAGCAACTGCTGTGCTTTGAAGATTTTGTTGACATCTTGCGAGAAAATTGAGCTTGATAAGCCAAACTTTACACCGTTATTTACTTCAATGGCCTCATCTAAACTGCCGACTTCAATAATACTAATGACAGGACCGAAAATTTCCTCTTGTGCGAGAATGCTTGATGCTTCCACATCGGTGAAAATTGTCGGGGCATAATAATAGCCTTTTGCCAACTCACCTTCAGACAGAATCTCTCCGCCAACCAGTAAATTCGCACCTTGCTGCTTACCGATCTGTACATAATGATTGATTTTTTCCAGTGCAGCCTTATTGATGACAGGTCCTACTTTAACTGAAGGATCCAAACCGTCTCCGATTGTCAGCTGCTTCGTTGCCTCCACAAGACGCTTTTCCAACTCCTGTTTTACATTTTTATGCACAATTACACGGCTGCATGCTGTACAGCGCTGTCCTGCCGTACCAAATGCGCTCCATAAAATACCTTCAAGCGCTAAGTCCAAATTGGCATCATCCATGACAATGACTGCATTTTTCCCGCCCATTTCCAGCGAAACTTTTTTCAGATGCTTTCCGCCAAGCTCAGCTACTTTGCTGCCTGTCGTTGTAGATCCCGTAAAGGAAATGACACGAATGTCCGGATGCTCAACAATCGCTGTTCCGACAGTAGGACCCGAACCGAACACAACGTTCACAACGCCTGGCGGCAAGCCGACCTCCTCAAATATTTTTGCAAGCTCGTAAGCCATAAAAGGTGTTTCGTTAGAAGGCTTCCAAACTACCGTATTACCGGCAACGAGCGCAGGGAATGACTTCCATGTCGCAATTGCAATCGGGAAATTCCACGGCGTAATGAGCCCTGCCACCCCAATCGGAGCGCGTACACTCATCGCAAACTTATTCGGCAATTCTGACGGGACCGTTTCTCCAAATAAACGTCTCCCCTCCGCTGCCATATAAAGTGCCATGTCGATTCCTTCTTGTACTTCTCCTCGTGCTTCTTCAATGACCTTGCCCATTTCCTTCGTTAAGATTTGCGCAAGATGTTCTTTCTTTTCTTTCAGTTTAAATGCAATTTCATATAAATAATCTGCTCGTTTTGGCGCAGGGACAAGCGCCCATTCTTTTTGAGCCGCTTTCGCCTTTTGAGCAGCGAGTTCGACTTGGAATTTTGTCGAAAGTGGTATCGTTCCTAACTGTTCACCATTTGCAGGATTGATCACAGGCATCGTTTGCAATGAATCGTCTTCTATCCATTCTCCACCAATAAAATTTAACAGCTTCATCTCTCCACCTCACAAATTCTCATTTACCTTTTAATTATTCGACATTCTCTACTTTATTCCCTTTTTTTCTCAAAAAGAATAACAGAATAATATTATTCAGTGACAAATATTATTTTCGTCATTTTGAAACTTTTGGAATTTTCAAGCGTATCTATAATCGTGAGTATAAAATTGAATTGTAAGGAGACATAAAAATGAAAAATCATGAAATCGATTACGTCTTACACGGCGATGATATGCAGTTTGTAGAGGTGGAGCTTGACCCGCAGGAAACAGTTGTGGCAGAAGCCGGCAGTTTAATGATGATGGAAGATCAGATCCAGATGGAGACCGTATTCGGGGACGGCTCAGCAAATCATGGCTCCGGTTTAATGGGGAAATTACTTGGTGCAGGAAAACGTTTAATTACAGGCGAAAGCTTATTCATGACGATGTTTACAAATAACGGCATGGGCAAACGTAAAGTATACTTTGCTTCCCCATATCCAGGTAAAATCATTCCGATGAATTTAAGTGAATTGGACGGCAAAATCATCTGCCAGAAAGATGCATTTCTAGCTGCGGCAAAAGGTGTATCGGTAGGCGTAGAATTCCAGAGAAAATTAGGTACAGGTTTCTTCGGTGGTGAAGGTTTCATTATGCAGAAGCTTGAAGGTGACGGGATGGCTTTTGTACACGCTGGCGGCACAATTTATGAACGTAAACTTCAGCCAGGCGAAACATTGCGCATTGATACAGGCTGTTTAGTAGCAATGACACAAGATGTAAATTACGATATCGAAATGGTCAGCGGCATTAAAACGGCTTTATTCGGTGGAGAAGGATTATTCTTTGCAACGCTTTCCGGCCCTGGTACAGTTTGGGTACAATCATTGCCATTCAGCCGTCTGGCAAGCCGTGTATTTGCTGCAGCACCAGTTACTCAAGGTGGTGGCGGCAAAGACGCAGGTGAAGGCGGCATCGGCGGTTTATTTGATCTGTTCAATAAATAAGCGTAAAAAAGGAGCGGTCCCTATTACAGGACAGCTCCTTTATCTCTTTATACAGCTAATACAATAATTAAGATGAGTGCCAGCACAATTCGGTAAATTGCAAATGGCGTTAATTTTACTTTTGAAATCAGCTTCAGGAAGAATTTAATCGAAATAAGTGCAAATACAAATGCGCTTACAAAGCCGATTACATAAAACCAGAAGTGATCGGCATTAATTTGGTCCCAGTTCTTAACAAGCGACAAACCGCTAGCCCCCGCCATAATTGGTACGGCCATTATGAATGTAAAGTCCGCCGCTGTTTTATGATCCAGTCCAAGAAGTACCCCGCCTGAAATCGTCGAGCCTGATCGTGAAAACCCTGGCCAAAGCGATAAACATTGGATAAACCCTATTTTCAATGCTTTACTGTACGAAATATCATCCAATGACGTGATGGCCGGTCTTCGCGGACCAAACTTGTCGGCAATAATCATAAAGATGGCACCAATGATCAGTCCTACAATGACAGTTTTGATACTGAATAAATTTTCATCGATAAAATCTTCAAACAGCAAGCCGAAAATACCTGCTGGAATGATACCGACGATTACATGTCCTAAATTAAACCGCGTTTTTTTCTGTCCTTCTATTTTATATAATCCAACTAGGCTCAGTAATCGTTTCCACATAACGAAAACGACTGCCAATATCGATCCAAGCTGAATTACAATTTTAAATGTATTTGCCGAACCGGAACCTAAAAATTCCTTTGTTTGCAGCCACATATCATCAACGATAATCATATGTCCTGTTGAAGAAACCGGTGCAAACTCGGTCATTCCTTCGACAAATCCTAAAATTAAAGCTTTTAAAAGCTCAATCCATTCCATTTCACGTTCCCCTTTTTCCTATCCTATTCGCTAAATTTCACATCTATAACCCATAATTCGGAGCGACTGCCAAGCCGTGTCGGTGGCCCCCAAAAACCAAAGCCGCTCGAAACAAGCGCGTGCATCTGCTCTTTTTCAACCAGGCCATAATCCAACTCAAAAACTCTTTCCGTTATGAGATGGTTTGGCCACATTTGACCGCGATGCGTATGTCCGGAAACATGAAAATCCACACCTAAATTAGCTGGCTCATCCAAATCCAACGGTGTATGGTTCATGACAAACCAAGGCAGGTCAACATTTTCTGGCTGCATTTCATTTAAGGCTAGGCGGTTCTTGTTCGTCGCATCTTCACGCCCTGTTAAATAAAAACGATTTGCCACTAAAATGGTTTCATCCATTAAAATTTCAACATTTGCCTCAGCCATTTCCTTCTTAAATTCCGGAATTTCATTGCCGTAATATTCATGGTTACCCAGTACTCCGTATACACCATATGTCGCCTTCAAATTTTTCATTACTTCGCCCATATCTTTTTCGACAAAGCGCTTTGGACTATCATCGACAATATCACCCGGAAGAAGTACTAAATCGGGATTTTGTTCATTGGAAAGCGCGACAAACTTGTCCAAATGGCCTTTCCCCGACAACAAACCGAGGTGGAAATCCGATGCCATCACGATACGCATATCGTCTCCAGGCTTATCGATATTTATCGTAGCTTTTCGAACTACCGGTGAATATGCAAAATATGTACCTGCAATCAATAAAATGATCAGTAAACCAACCACTCCTGTACCGACCATTCTTGTTGTAAGCGGCGTAAACTTAATAATCAAGTTTGCCACGATACAAAGGATGAGCCCGTACTGCAAAAAGAACATCCAATAACTGCCGAGCACCGAAAATGGCGTCAACAGTGGATGGAGCTTTCCTATAAAATAACCGTATGATACGAGAAACAGCACTGTCCAATAAACAATCGGCCAGCGAAATTGATGAATCGACAACAGCCATGCTCTAAAATTCCACCCAAGATAAAATGTAAGTCCACTATATATCGCTAATGCTACTATGCCCCAAAGTATACGCATTGTCATGTTGCTCCTAACCTTATTTTGTCATTTGCAATGTTGCCATTTTACTATATTTTGAGTAAATGGCGTTAGTCAATAAGCTTTTACATTGTGGTTGTGGGTGGGGTTGGGGTTTTCTAATAAAATCTGTTTTTGTCTAATATAGCATTCAGTTGTTCCAATAAATCCCGGAGTTTCTAATATCCTGGCCCGTTCTTCTAATATATGTGTAACATTTTCGAATAACCGATACACAACTTCAAATATCCGGTACACTTCTTCTAATAAAAACTTTTTTCTTCTAATAAGTACTCGCCTGCCCCCGCTCCAGCCAAAACAAAAACTGCAGCAAGGTACACTCCCCCTCGCTGCAGTTCAATCATTATTTTTCTATTGGAATACTAACCGTTACTTTAAACAGATCCCCATCAACGGCGATGTCCAATTGTCCGTCATGCAAATCAACAATCGACTGTGCAATTGCTAGCCCTAGCCCTGAGCCTTCTGTATGACGTGATGTATCGGCACGTTTGAAACGCTCGATTAATTGGGACGCTTCCTCGTTCAGTTCGTATTTCGCCACATTTTTTACAGTCAATTCCGCATTGCCTTCATGGGACTTCAAATTGACGTAAACACGTGTGCCCTCCAACGAATATTTCCTTGCGTTAATAATTAAGTTATCAATGACACGCCACCACTTTTGCCCGTCCACATAAGCATAAATCGGCTGCTCCGCAATATTGATACGCAAATCCAGATTGGCTGCTGCAAAGTCTTCCCCATGCTCACCGACCGCCTGCTGCAACAGTTGTGCTAAGTCGATGCGCTGTTTCGTAATTTCTACATTGCCGCTTGCCATTTTCGATACTTCAAATAAATCTTCTATTAATGTTTTCAAACGATTCGATTTCACATCTAAAATCTCGATATATTTTTTTCGCTCTTCCTCTGAGATCGATGGATTTTTCAGTAAATCCGTATACGTAATGATCGATGTGAGCGGTGTACGCAAATCATGGCTGACGTTCGTAATCAACTCCGTTTTCATCTGCTCACTTTTCGCCTGTTCATTCATACTGTTACGGACACCTTCACGGAGACCATTTAAATTTTCTGCGTGTCTCGCTAAAGGAGATTTCCCTCTTACCTTTAAATCCTTTGTAAGACGGCCATGTGCCATGTTCTCAGTATGCTGCATAATACGGTTCAGGTAGCCCATACGACGCATAAAAATGTAAAGTGCCGGAATGAAGAACACTACAAATAAAAACATATAGAACAGTAAAACACCAAAGCTTGCTGATGTCATAACGACAGCAAATCCAAAGCCTCCAAGGAAAACAACAAGAAGCAATATTAGTGACTGCATTCCGATAGAACGATTTTCAAACATTGAGATGGCACCATTTACAAACTTCGCCGTAAAAGTTTCTGGCCAGATTTTTTCCAGATCATGCTGTCCTTTTAAGCTTACCCATATTGAGACAACCATAAAGACGATTGCGACAATAAGCGCAAAGCTTAAAACGCCTAATACGATGAAATCCATAAGAAAGCCGGAACGATTATCTGTATAGTAATAGATTAGCGCCTCGATAGATCTTGTAAAAGAACCGTTAAATATAAACGCGAAGTATGTTGCAATAAGCGTTGCTACGATGCGAATATCAACCGGGAAACGTTCAAATATTTCACGTAGCTGGAACTTACGATTGAATTGCTCAAGCGTTGGTTCTAAAGACGTCATCAATAAAATGAAACTGATAATCCCTGCAAGAATAATCCCATAATAAACATATTTCGTAATGATAAATGCACTTTTTTCATTGCTATGATTGTTTTCGATCCAACTAACCGGGACTGTTACAACACCCGAAATATCCGATAAATCCTGCTCAAGTGTGTAGCTATCTTGCAGAATCCCCATGTTATCTTGCTCATAATAATTAAGCGGATAGAGACCTGAGAGGTTTTTCCCTAAGTTGTTAATTGTTTTTTTAAAGACGTTCTTTTCACTAATATCACCATTGCGATAAACTTCTCCGGTTTTCTCATCTTTAAATTCATAAGCAAAGTGATCATATTTGCTCAAAATTTCTTTTTTATCTCTTTCAATTTCTTTCAGCTTCTGCTGAATCGCTTTTTTCTTAATTGCTAGAATTTTTTCTTTTACATACTCATCATCTTCAAAGTTTTTCTTAATGTCGGCAATTTTAGCATCACGTTCCTGTTTAATTGCCTCGATAACTTCCTGATCTTGTGTTGAGTCTATTTCGCCTGCATACTGCTCTTTAATATTTTGAATTTGCTCAGCAAGGGAACCGTAATATGTACGGTAATCGTCCATTTCCTCCTCCGATACTGTTAAAGCCCCTTTAAACTCTTCTTCCGTCGGCGTATTAAACACATACTGCGAAAACTCAAATACTAAGTTCTCCGCTTCGTTGTTATAATTTTGCGATTCATAAAAAGTTTTTCCTAAATAACGACCGCCACTCGTAAAAATCAAACTGACTGCCGTTACAACTACAAATATAAGAAAAAGCTGGAGGTATATTTTATTATTTTTCATTTTTCTTCCTCCTCACTTAGTATCAATTACGCCTCGGCGTAATTGCGTCCAGATTTTAGACCCACAGGACGTGGGTCAGTCAGCCTTTGTCGCACGACGCGACGTTTTTAGGCTGACATCCTCCCCTTTGAAAATCTGTGACATCCGCCAGGGGCATATCTTCATTCAGCAGGCTATTGAAGTAACCGCTTCATTAAATAAAACAAGTATTCCTTACCCACTTACATAAAGGGTTGTATTCCGCTGAATGAAGATAGAAAATATAGAAATTGCTTTACTAAAGGTACAAAACGTCCTGTCAAATAGTCGATAAAATATGTCCCGAGAAAATAAAAACCGAATGCCGCGCCGAGTGCTCCAACCCAAGAGAAAATCTTACTTTTCAATTTTGTAACCTAGTCCCCATACGACTTTTAAATAGCGGGGGTTTTTCGGATCTGCTTCAATTTTTTCTCGGATTTTGCGGATATGCACCGCAACAATATTTTCGGCATTATAAGCGGGTTCATTCCATACGAGCTCATAAATATCACTGATCGAGTAGACGCGCCCCGCATTCTTTAGAAGAAGCTCGGTAATTTTATATTCGGTCGGTGTCAGCTTAACAGGAGTTCCGTCCACACGGATTTCCCGAGCAGCCGCATCCAGCTCAAGTCCTTCGACAAGCGGCGCAGATTCCCCAGCCGTGCCGAGGTTCACATAGCGTCTTAGCTGCGACTTCACACGTGCCATCAGTTCTAGAGGATGGAACGGCTTTGTAATATAATCGTCCGCTCCTACTGAAAGCCCGTGGATCTTATCGGTTTGTTCCGCCTTTGCACTGAGCATAATAATCGGGATATTGCGTTCTGCACGAATTTTGAATGTGGCGGTAATCCCATCCATATTCGGCATCATAATGTCTAAAATAATGCAGTGTACTTCATTTTGTTCAAGCAGTTTGATTGCCTCAAGCCCGTCCGCCGCTTTCAACACCCGGTAGCCTTCATTTTTCAAATAAATTTCTATGCCGTCCCGGATATCCTGATCATCATCTGTAACGAGCACCGTCAGCTGATTCATCTTGCTCACCTCACAACTTTTTCTTATAAGTTTATAATAAAGCCCAATTCTTAACATCTCTCTACTGTAAATCTGAAGAAATTCTTAAGATTTCTTATTTAAATTAATAAGGTTCCACTTTATATGCGATATTTTCTACTTTCCCAGCGTTAAGTTCTACTTTTCATTTAAAAAGTTCTACTTCTCACACAGAACTTTCCACTTTATGGTCAGTTCATTCCACTTTCACCGCGTACTTACACCAATAAAAAAACTGCCTCCTATGAAGCAGCTTTCTTTGTGCCGAATGTCAGCACTAATATTCCACCTAATAACAAACTAACACCGATCCAAGCGACAAATGTTAAATGTTCCCCTACTAAAAACACGCCGAGTAATGCGGCTGTTAAAGGTTCGGCTAGGCTCAATGTTACTGCGGCGGACGAACTGATTTTCTTTAAACCGCCTAAAAATAGTATGTATGCCAAACTTGTAGCAGCAAGTGCCATAAAAAGAATCGGCCAAATATTCACGCCTTCTGTCAGCCAGCCAAACCCGTCTTTCGCTGCGAGCGGCAACAATAGCAACGCACAAATGGTAAAAGTCATTGCAACAGCAGGCAATGTTTCTTCGTGTTTCATCAATTGCTTACTCACATTCGTATATAGCGCAAACATGGAACCTGCAGCCAATGCGAGCCCGATGCCAAGCGGATTGATCGCCGTCTCCCCCTGATTCATAAACAACAGCAGGCAGCCAACAATGGCAAGCACTGTTGCGATTGCCCACACGAGAGTTGGACGCACTTTCCAAAATACCCACTCGATGAAACCTGCAAATACCGGGGCACTTCCGATTGTCACAACCGTCCCTACTGCAACTCCTGTATAGCGGACAGAGGTGAAGAACAAACTTTGGAATAAAGCGATCGCAATCGCCGCTAAAATCGTCCATTTCCATGACCAGTTACGAAATGGAATTTTCCGCATTAAAAGTACTGCCAGCAGCAATACTCCGCCGCCAATACCCGACCTAACACATGCTACTGCAAACGAAGAAACCCCTTCCGTTAAAAAGGTTTGCGTTGTCCCGACTGTCCCCCAAAGCATGGCGGCCAGCAGTACAAACAAATACGGTAAAATATTCACATCCCACACCTCATTTAATTATATTAATTATGCTATCATACGTTGTGAGTCTATTCGAGATGAAGTTTTTCTAAAATCGATTTATAATAAGATTAACTAAAACTAAAAAGGAGGCATCATGATGTATAAAACGGTTGAACAAACTGCAGCAGATATAGGCATGCCAGAACATCAGGTTTTACAGTACATTTATGCTGGTCGCATTAAAGCAGTGCATGATGGTGAACACTTTTTAATTAATAGTGCGCAATTTGATACGTACCATCAGCAGCTTGAGCGAATTAAAGAAGAGATCGAAATCTGGAGGAATACACCGATTCCCGAAGATGTCGATATAAAAGATGAAGACTAAGAATAAAATTGTTAAAGCACCCGACGCAAAGTAAACAGAAAAGAAGCGAATTCGTTCATCGAGTTCGCTTCTTTTTTAATCTCTTCTTATTATATAGTTACTGTAAACCCCGCGCGTTTACCGATAATTTCAGCGTAATCCTCTACCATTACACTTGCAGTCGGATACATTCCTGCTCCCGGGCCAATTACAGATAATGTTCCGATGTAGTTTGTCTCCATCGTTACAGCATTGAACACATCGTCCACAGGATAAAGCGGATGTTCATTGTTCACCAGTAGTGGTGCCACTTTCGCCTGAATCGTACCATCTTCGAGTTTTTCCACTTCCGCCACATGACGATAACGCAAACCTTGTGCTGTTGCTTCCGCTACTTGCTCCGGTGAGATTGTATCAATGCCGATTACTTCCACATCCGCCCAATTTGGCTGTTCTCCAAATGCAAGGCTCGATAAAATCATCAGCTTTTTGAATGCGTCCTGCCCCGATACATCGTTAAATGGATCTGCTTCTGCATAGCCTAATTGCTGCGCTTCTTTTAATGCCTGTTCAAAGCTCCAGCCTTCCGCACGCATTTTTGTTAAAATATAGTTCGTTGTTCCATTTAAAATTCCTTGAACACAGCTTACTTCATTGACTAAAAGAATATTTTTCATTGTTTTGATAATCGGCACACCGCCTGCTACTGTTGCCTCGTAGCCTACGAACACACCATTTACTTTCGCCAATGCTTCGAGCTCCTCGCCCCGTTTTGCAAGCATTACTTTATTTGCTGTAATGACATGGCATTTCGCCTCAACAGCGCGCTTTAAATAAGTAAATGCAGGTTCTTCATTTACAATCGCTTCAAAAACAACTTGCAGATTATTTTCTGCCAGTACGTCATCCATTGATTCCGTCATTAAATGCTTTGTCCCCGGTACACGCTCACGGCTTGCATCGGTAACTAAAATCTTCGCGACCTCCAGTTCAACACCTAGCTTTTCGCGAAGCTCCTGCCTCTTCTCATTTAAAATATGGTAAATCCCCTGACCTACTGTGCCAAATCCTAAGATCGCTGCCTTGATTGTTGCCATTGCCTTTCTCCTCCAAATTCTTAACACACATATATTAACGAATAATTCAAAAAATTTATCTTAAAGCAAATTCTATCTTATATAATACATGAAAACAAGGGGAATCTCGCCTAGAAGGACATTTGTTTACTGTAAACGGTCAATATTCATCCAAATTTTATTTTTTAAGAGCTATTTTAGGGTGGAAGGCGCAAATATTTCCAGTCACTTCTTATAGTTGAGGCTATGTAGTAAGGGCGTTTTGTTATTTTCTAATATATTCGGAAATCATCTAATATATTTTAAAATGTTCTAATAAAATTGCGATCTTCTAATATATCCTGTCAATGTTCTAATATGGATACGAAACATGCTAATATCCGAGCTCAATGTGCTAATATCACTCACACTTCTTCTAATATCCCACTCCATTGTTCTAATAAAACCGGCATACCAGTTTTTGCATTCATTTTTCGGCTAAAAAAGCACGTACACAAACCATGATTCCCCTCAAATTCTAATAACATCGCCATTTCTTCTAATATTCCCAAAACTTCTTCTAATAACTCTCTTCATTCTTCTAATAAAACGTCATACATCAACACCACAAAAAATAAAAAACACTAGCAAGGGGGCTCGCTAGTGTTCCGGAATTATTTTATACTGCCACGTTTATATCATTAAATGCCCGTAAACGATAGGCAGTTAAAATCTTGGTCATGACGATTTCCTCTTTTGCCGAGTAGTCAGGAACCGCATATGGGCGCTCCACTAACTGAAATTCCCCGTACTTTAAAAACCATTCTCTTGCTGGCGATAAAATATGGGCTGTACCATGAATTTTATATGCTTCGGCTACTTCTCTTACAACATAACCTTCTGTGGAAAGATCGTGAGCTTGTTCTGAGAAAGCATTGTGTCCGAAAACATGCTGCCACATCGTATTCACATCCGCCAAAATTTGCTGGATAGCGCAAGCGTTCACAAATTCCTTTACGTCATTAAGTTCATAAATAATATAGGCTGCAATGTTTTGTGCACTGTATACTTTCCCCATGTTGAACAACTCCTTTTCTTCCAATGATGCTGCAACATCATTTTAAATTTTTCTGGTTGGTATTTTATTATCCCCATTGTATTACTAGGTTTTATATTTGTCAATAAAACTTATAAAAATAGTAGGGATTAATTTTCTAAAAATTGCTTAACTTCTCGAATGGGAGAAGCTAAGCCTTTCATCACATTTTATGCGTTTGTTTCTACGCCTACTTCAGCCGCAACTTTTGCTAATGCCTGTTCTAAATCAGCGATAATATCTTCTGCTGCTTCTAACCCGATCGATAAGCGAATGAGCTCTTCCGATACGCCGGCAGTTTTTAATTCTTCAGCAGATAACTGTTGGTGTGTTGTGCTCGCAGGGTGGATGATCAATGAACGGGCATCCCCAACGTTCGCTACATGAGAGAACAGTTCTACGTTATCGATTACTTGGCGGCCTGCTTCACGCCCACCTTTAATACCGAATGTAATGATCGATCCGAAGCCATTTTTCAAATACTTCTTCGCTAGATCATGTGTCGCAAAATCTTCAAAGCCGTTGTAATTTACGTACTCCACAAATGGGTGGTTTCTTAAATACTCGGCTACCTTTTGTGTATTTTCATTGTGACGGACAATACGCAAATGAAGCGTTTCAAGTCCTTGCAGGAAGTTAAATGCCGCGTCAGCAGATAATGTTGGACCAAAATCACGCAATAGTTGAACACGAAGCTTTGTCGCAAATGCAGCGCCTGCTGTGTCAATGCCGTAGCGTAGACCATGGTAGGAAGTATCCGGTTCTGTAAATCCTGGATGTCTTCCTTGCGTCCAATCAAACTTCCCTGCATCAACAACAATCCCGCCGATCGTCGTTCCATGACCGCCAATCCACTTTGTTGCAGAATGAATGACAACATCCGCGCCGAATTCGATCGGATTACTTCCGTATGGGGAAGCAAATGTGCTGTCGATTAATAAAGGAAGACCATTGTCATGAGCGATGTTTGCTACCGCTTCAATATCCAGTACTTTTAAGCTTGGATTTCCGATAATTTCAGCGAAGATTGCCTTCGTTTTATCCGTGATTGCCGCCTGGAAGTTTGCAGGATCTGATTCATCCACAAATTTCACTGTAATGCCGTAGCGAGGCAATGTAGTTGCGAATAAATTGTAAGTCCCACCGTAAAGTGAGCCTGCCGCAACAATTTCATCCCCTGCACCGGCTACGTTTAAAATAGAAAATGCTACTGCTGCTGCGCCAGATGAAAGCCCTACTGCAGCTGTACCCCCTTCTAATAAAGCAACCCGTTCTTCAAATGCCCCGACTGTCGGGTTCATAATACGAGAATAAATATTTCCTGTCTCCTGTAATGCAAATAGACGTTGCGCATGAGCAGTGTCGTTAAATGCATAAGCCGTTGTACGGTAAACCGGAACAGCGATCGCTCCTGTTTCAGGATCTGGTTTTTGACCCCCGTGTAATAATAATGTTTCTGGTCTTAAATTTGTCATTTTATTACCCCCAAAAATTTAATCGATGGTGAAATCGGTGTTTTTGAGGAGGATTTTTTAAATGAAAAAAACCCTCTTCAGTTAAGAAGAGGGTTGCGCATGAGCAAGTTTGCCTCCTCTTATCTTTCAAAATGATTGTCCATTTTGTAGGATTTAGCACCTTAGTCAGTTCATCACTTACTGGTTGCCGGGCATCTCAGGGCCTATTCCCTCCGCCGCTCTTGATAAGAGTTATGTGATTTGTGTTCCATCGTTGTGTCTCAGTATAAAACATACTAATCCGATATGTCAACACAAAAAATTTAAAATTTTCTGATTTAATTCAGATTGCTCTTATCTGTATTTAACGATATGCATAAATTTCATCTCTATGAATTGAACAGACGCTAATAATCGACTTCAAGTAAAATATTGACTAAAATAAGCATGAAGGATACACCATTAAGTTTTATTACATAAAAGGGAGATGTTCACGTGAATACAAAAGAATTATTACGCAGTCATACATCTGTTCGTAAATATACAGGTGAGGAAATTTCAAAAGAAACGGTCATCGATTTAATCGAAACGGCACAAATGGCAGCAAGTTCGCATTTTGTCCAGGCATACAGTGTCATTTGGGTAACGGATGAAGAAAAGAAAAAGAAGCTTGGGGAACTGTCTAAAAACGAATTCCAGTTCAAAACAGCAGGTGCCTCTTTCTTGTTTTGTGTAGATTTCAAACGTTTGCAAGTAGCGGGTCAAAAGCATGGGGTTGATATTTCTGCTGACTCTGCTGAAAATGTTCTTGTAGGGGTAGCAGATGTTGCGTTATTTGCCCAAAACTTCGTTATTGCAGCTGAATCAATGGGTTATGGCATTTGCTATATCGGTGGTGCCCGTACTAATCCTAAAGAAATCAGCGAGCTTTTCAATTTACCGGAATACGTTTTCCCGTTGTTTGCGATGACAATCGGTACACCGACAAAACGCAACGAAACAAAGCCGCGTTTACCGGTAGCTGCGGTGTTGCATGAAAACGGTTATGACGTTGATAAGTATGAAACACTTCTGGATGAGTATGATGGAATTATGGAAGACTATTACAGCAGCCGTTCTTCAAATCAGAAGACTGCGACATGGACGAAACAAATGGCTGATTACTTAGTTCAACAAAACCGTCCGCATATGAAAGACTTCCTTGCTTCACGAGGCTTTACTTGGAAGTAATCCAATTAAAAAGGAGTATGCCTCAAAATGGCATACTCCTTTTGTTTATTTCAACCCTTCAATCTGCAATGTTTTTACAGGTTGGAAGTCTTCTCCTGTTTTTGCATACGTAATCGTCGCCTGGTCACCTTCTTGCAAATAGATTGCAAACGGTGCAACTTCTGTAGATACGATGAAGTTTTCGCCTGTGTTCGCCAGGAATGATACGATCGTGAAATCACCTACACGCTCTTTATAAACACGCACGACTTTTACTGTCGCCTTAGCTTCTTCAGCATTCGAAGTACCATCTACCGTACTTCCGCCACGGCTTAGTGCTGTTTTATAAAGTCTTAATGCTTCATTTGGCGTTGTACCAAATGCCGAAATTTCAGGATTTGCTGCAGAGACGATGAAGTAATTTTGCAGGAATCCGTTCGCATCCAGTACAGCTGACAGCCAGCTCGCTTCACCATAGAAGTTGTAAAGGATCGGCATTTCGCCTTCCCATTCTTTTTCGATGAACTTTTTCTCGATAATTTCAAGAGCCCCTTGGGAATCCATATAAGACTCTTCCAGATTTCCGGTATAGTACGTTGCTTCACCCGTACGTGCATGTGTTAATGCATAACCAAGCATCGAATCAACGCCCTCTTTAGGACTTGTAAAATCAGTGAAGTAATACATTTCCCCGTCTTCCATAAAAATCGGGCTTACATTTGCTTCCGTACCTTCATCACTCGGCAACTTAACATCCTTTTTGCCGACTAGACTATTCCAGAAGCCGTGTACATAGTTACCGTAATAACTGTTCTGCAAACTTACCGCTTCCGGTGATACAGCACCATCAATAAATTCCGGTACATTCGCAATCGCAATTTTTTCTGTAGCACCCGTCTCCGCATCAACAAGTACAATCCCTTTTACATCAAAGCCGTTACGCGCCGAAATAAATTCGCCGTAAGAACGGATGTAATACGGTTTTCCCTCTTCATCAATTTCCAGCTGCGGATCTCCATAGAAAATTAATGAAGGATTTTGGAGACGAATATGACGCTCCAGATTTTTATTTAAATAAGCTGATGGAACATAGCTCATTTCAGCCTTCACAAACTTTGGATTATCGCTTGAGTCTGTTGCACTCATCGTGAAATAACCAGGTGTTGTTTTTCCGTTGAACCACTTAAAGAATCCTGAAAACTCTACAGGTGCAATGTAAACATAGTTACCATTTACTTTTTGAATTTGCAGGTTTCCTAATTCATAATAGCTTGTGTTTGGCACTTGTCCAAACGCTTTTTTCATTTTATTTTTAGCGAACTTTGGTGGTACACTTGCCGGTGTTTTCGTCTCATCAAACGGCGAAATTTCCGTTTTTTCCTTCATCTCTGAAGACTTGAATTTTTCATCTGCATTTAAAAATGGCGCACTTACTAAATAGCCGATCCCAATAATGCTGACAAGCACGATTGCTGATTTAACTTTTTGCTCCTTACCGACTGCAAAAATTGCTCCGATAATTGCTACAACAGGTATTACGTATAGAAAAATCGTCCAGTTCAGATCGATTTTAGAAATATATACAGTTAAAAATACTGAAATAAAACTTACTATAAATGTTGTAATAAATAAGCTCGTAAATGTTTTTGATGAAAGCTCCTTATTGCGTACCTTTTTTGATAACGGCATTAATAATAATGTGATCAAAAGTGATCCAATTGCCGTTATTAGCAATAATTGTCCCATAACTATCACCCTCTCTTACTTATTATGTACGAATAACCTTCCAAAAAGATTCATAAACAAGTAAAACCGCATAATTTCTGGCATAATAGAACATATATTGAATTTTCTTGAAATCATAGTTTTGTTATTTAGTAATTAAATATAAACATTTTTATTTAGGGGGTTAATGGATGGCACGTAAAGTTCTGATTTTACTGTTCTTTGGGCTTGGCTTGTATTATGTATTCTTATTTGAAACGATCGATAGTTCGCTAAAAATGGTCTTTAAGCTTTTGCCAATGATTTTACTTATAGCGCTTGCCTTTTTAACGAAAGTTCAAGTGAAATCTCCGTATTATTGGCTCATCTCCACCGGTTTAATTTTCTGTGCGGTTGGCGATTATACATTGCAGTGGTTCATTGTTGGATTGAGCTTTTTCCTGATCGGTCATATTTTCTATATTTTTGCTTTCCGTTCAACAAACCACCAGAACACACCACTATATGTAAAAGTTATTTTAGCTTTATTCGGTGCGGTTATGACGTTCTGGATTGCGGGAAGCCTGCTGCAAAAAGGAGATACCGTACTTGCAATTGCAGTGACCGCCTATATTTTCGTTATTTTAACGATGGGTTGGACATCATTCCGAACAGGCAGTAAGTTTGCTGTCATCGGAGCCATTCTCTTTATCATGTCGGACTCGGTATTGGCGATCAACCGCTTCATGTTTGATGTTCCCGCTTCCCATATTCTGATCATGTTCACGTATTACGGCGCACAGTTTTTCCTCATGCTCAGCATAATAGATTATGACAAAATTAGTTCAAAAACCGAAATAAAAAGTGTAGAATAAAAGCAATAAGTATTAGGAGGTCTTTTTCGGATGAAAGAGAAAGTAATTGAACGTTTAGTACGCTATGCAAAAATTGATACACAATCAGATTTCAACTCTGACACAACCCCTTCAACAATGAAGCAATTCGATTTATTACATGTATTAAAAGATGAATTGGCAGCAATCGGTTTAACAGATATTACACTTGACGAAAACGGCTACCTTTTTGCAACACTTGAATCAAATACAGATAAAGACGTACCGACACTTGGCTTTTTGGCGCATGTTGATACGACATCGGATTACACAGGAACAAATGTACAGCCTCAGCGCATCGATAACTATGACGGTGAAGCGATTACATTAAAAAATGGTTTAGTGATGGCACCGGACTACTTCCCGAACTTGAAAAACTATGTTGGCCAAACGTTAATTACAACAGACGGCAATACATTGCTTGGTGCGGATGATAAAGCCGGCATCGCTGAAATTATGACGGCGATGGAATACTTAGTGAACAATCCGGAAATTAAGCACGGGAAAATTCGTGTAGCCTTTACACCGGACGAAGAAATCGGGCGCGGTCCACACAAGTTTGATGTCGAGAAATTCGGTGCGGATTATGCGTACACAATGGATGGCGGTCCACTTGGTGAGTTACAATACGAAAGCTTTAATGCAGCTGGCGTAAAGGTAACGACACGCGGCACGAACATTCACCCTGGTTCTGCAAAAGATAAAATGGTGAACTCGATTACAATGGCGATTGAATTCCAAAACGAAATGCCTAAAGATGCAGTTCCTGAAAAAACGGACGGCTATGAAGGCTTTATCCACTTAATGCATTTCAACGGCGGAATTGAAGAAACAACAATGTCATATATTATCCGTGACCATGATCGCGCAAAATTCGAAGAGAAAAAAGAGTATATGGCAAAGGTCGGCAAAGCGTTACAGGCAAAATACGGGGAAGAGGCAATTACTGTAGCAATCGATGATCAATATTACAATATGGGCGAAAAAATCGAGCCTGTGATGGAAATTGTCGATATCGTAAAAGAAGCGTTTGCCAAGTTCAATATTACACCGATTGTCGAGCCAATCCGCGGTGGTACTGATGGTTCCCAACTTTCATACATGGGCTTGCCGACACCGAATATTTTTGCAGGCGGCGAAAATATGCACGGCAAGTATGAATTTGTATCAGCAGAAACGATGGAAAAAGCAACGAAAGTCATTATCGAAATCGTTCAGTTATTTGAACAACGTTAGACCAAAAGCGCTAAAGCGCCCGTCTAACTCCGAAAGACATTGGAGGGCCCGACGCAAAAGTAAACGCTTTACCACTTTTGCACGGAGGGACCTAATGGTGCGAGGAGTTGGCGCTTTAGCCTAGACGGTGAAATTATAATGACTAAAATTGAATGGGGCGATTACTTTCGCTCCATTTTTTTGTATACTTAATAGACAGAAAATTCAATACAATCAAGTGAGGTGTGTGATGAGGGAAATACTGATTGGCATTTTAGCTGCCTTATTTTTTGCGGTTACATTTGTATTGAACCATTCAATGGAATTGGAAGGCGGCAGCTGGCTATGGAGTTCTTCACTCCGCTACTTTTTCATGCTCCCCTTCCTCATTGCTATTGTCGCCATACGGGGAAAAGGCGGTTTTCGTTTATTATCAAATGAAATGAAAGAACATCCGGGTGCATGGCTCGTTTGGAGCTTTGTCGGGTTCGTATTATTTTATGCACCACTTACATTTGCCGCGGCATTCGGTCCAGGCTGGCTCGTATCGGGTACATGGCAGTTTACGATTGTAGCAGGTGTGTTGCTGGCCCCCTTGTTTATTACAACTATCGCCGGAAAAGATGTCAGGGCAAAAATTCCGCTTATTTCACTAGGCATCTCGGGCATTATTTTAATCGGGATTTTACTAATCCAAATTCCGCAGGCACAGTCAGTTTCTATGAAAACTCTGCTTCTCGGTATACTGCCTGTAATCATCGCAGCTTTTGCCTACCCGCTAGGTAACCGGAAAATGATGGAGCTATGCAAAGGAAAAGTCGATCCGTTTCAACGGGTTCTAGGCATGACGATTGCTTCTCTGCCCGCATGGATTTTGCTCGCCGTCTATGCATTATTTACGGTCGGTCTGCCCTCTGCGAGCCAAGTGTACCAATCACTGCTTGTTGCTGTTTCTTCCGGTGTCATTGCGACAACCCTTTTCTTTATCGCAACAGACCGGGTGCGCCTTGATCAAGGAAAGCTGGCGGCCGTTGAAGCGACACAATCGACAGAAGTTATTTTTGCGATGGTCGGTGAAATGATTTTACTAAGTGTTCCACTCCCGCAGCCGATTGCGCTAATCGGACTGACGGTGATCATTATCGGCATGCTGCTACATAGCTATCACACAGTACTTATGAATAAAAAATTACAAGCAGCACATGAAAAGAACTGGGACATAAGTAGAATAACCGATAAATAACAGGAATCCTTTATTAAGAAACGGATATTTTGCAAAATTGATTGGAATGCAGGGCGACTCCTGCGGGAATAGCGTGACGCCTGAGACTACAGGCTCAGGCCACGCCCGCGGAAAGCGTCCCGGAATGGAAATCAATTTTAATGCTCAGCAAAAAAATGATATTTTTCTCTCAGAGAAAAATATCATTTTTGGGTTATGTCCCGGCCTCTTTTGCTACATTCCCCACTGCCAAATGCCAGTCGGATCTTTATACATTTTAAATACATATTCTCCTACTGCTTCACGGTCATACTGGTAGCGTATTTCCACTTCTGTATCGGATAAATACGTAATATTTCGGTAGGATGCTTCCAAAAACAGCTCGCCTAAACGGTTCGAATGTGTAAATGGAAGATCGCTTGCCGATAATCTTTCACTAATTGACCCATCTCCGAAAATCTGATCGTACAAATAAAGATCAAAATATTGTTCGGGTGTATAGTCATTTTCTAACTCCAAATAAATTGATGTTGTTGTACTTTCCTCTGCCAAAGCTACGACTTCCCCGTAAATTTTATGCACAGCGGTAATTGTACCTGCCTGCATTGTATTTTTTGCCGGGAAATGATTCACCAAAAAGTATTCACGCGCATTTAATAACTGATCGTAGCCTCCTGCAATCGTATTGCCGTTTTCCTCATACATTTCCTTTAATTCCGATCTAACAGGCTTCCCATTTACCGTCAACTTGCCGTCCTGCAAAACGACACGGTCTCCTGGTACAGCGACTACTTCATAATAGGCGTTTTCGTAAATTGGTAAATGACTGCTCGTATTCGTCATTGTTCGTACAATATCGCCTGCTTCATACACGGCTTCATCAAATAGATTTTCCTGACGTTCTATCACTGTATGATAAAGTCCCTTTTTCCCTGCAAGTGTAAAGGTTTCTTTATCTACATATTGTAAATCCGATAATTGTTCCAGCACTGGTAGCTGTGCAAAGGAATCATAATCGATTGTTGATAATTGCTTCTTTTTTTGAAGAGTAGCAATTTCCGCTAAATCATCAAGCGGATCATAAGGGGCACCCCGCCCTTCGTTTCCCGAATTTTGAGTAAAAGGTACGGCCGTCATAAATAGGAATACCGCAACTGCTGCAACTGCTGCCGTCACTAATTGAACATGCCACGCACGTTTCTGTTTTCGGGGGGTCGGAGTCAATTCGGATTTCACGCGCTGCTTAATACGACTTTCCTGCAAGCGTGTATCACCCATCATTTCATCCAGTTGTTTTTTAAATGGATCCATGCATCATTCCTCCAATCCCTCTTCGCTAAAAAACTCTTTCAATTGTTGCTTTGCTCGGCGCAAACGTGTTTTGACCGTATTTTCATTCAGTTGTAAATACAGGGCAATATCGGCAATGGACTGTTCGTCATAATAAAATAAAATGAGCGGCTCACGGTATTTCAGTGGTAGCTGGAATAACTTCTGTTCAAGTGATGCAAGATGCTCTTTTTGTATAACTTCCTCGTCCGTACCTTTTGTTTGAGCAAAGATCGTTTCAAAAACAACATCCTTTTTATGCTTCCATGAGCGTAAATAATCTTTTGCGCGATTGGCTGTCATTTTTGTTAAATACGTTTTCAATGACGACTCATTGCGAAACTGGTCGCTCTTTTGAAAGTATGTTACAAACACTTCCTGTACGATGTCCTCGGCGGTAGCCCAATTTTTAACGTACAAATAAGCGATGCGTACTAAATAACGCGTGTGCTCATCAACAATTGCATCAAATTCTCTCATGTAACGATTTACACCTTCTTATATCCTTAAGACCAGCCCACCCCCTTTACAAAGGATGTGAACTGTTCAAATGTATTATTTTCAGTTATACCGAAACGATTGACCTCATAATTTGATTGATGCATATTCGCATAGCCTTCATTTGTCGTAAAACCGATTAACAGTCCGACTTCCTTCATCGCTGCGATCATATCTTCATCGTAATGACCGAATGGATACGCTAAAGAAGTCGCATTCGTCAGCATATTAACATTTTGCTGCAAATCCTTCGCAATGTCATCAGCTGAAAGTTCTAATGCGATCCCTGCCCCATTGCTGAACTGATGCAAATTATGTGTATGCGCTTCGTACTGAAACACATCCGTCATTTGCTGCATCTCTTCGGCTGTGAAAAATTGAAGCGGTCCTTTCGCATCAAAAACTTGTTCACCTTCGAAACGCTCTGTACGAGAAGATATAATATGCTGTACGGCAGAAAATCCATGTTCCTTTAAAATTGGGTATGCATAGACTTTTGTCGATAGTAAACCATCATCAAATGTAATGAGTATTGAATTAACCGGTAAAATTTGGCGACCTTCCAAATAATCATAAAGCTGTGTTGTCGAAATTGTTGTAAATTGCTCTTCAGCTAAAAAGGCCATTTGCTGTTCAAATGATTGTACAGAAACCGTACTTGCATTTGTCACCATTTCTTCCTTCGGCAAAATATGATGATACACTAAAACTGGAATTCCTTCATCTATTTCAACTGATGTTTTATGTATATAACCGGCACGTTCTCCTACTTTAATGACAAACCACTCATCAATCTCCCCCACTACCGGGTAGCGGAACCCTTGTGAAAGCTTCATCATTGCACTGCTCTTAAGGCTTTTTTCTTCATATACAATTGTTTGTTCTGTCGTTTTAATTGAATTTGTTATTTCTGTATTTACCAATGTCTCAAGCGGACGTTTTTCTACAGCAGCACTTCCCTTTTTAATAAAGGCCGAAATTTTCCCGAATCGCAGTTCATAATAAAGTTCATCTTCCCCAACAATCGCAAATGAAGTATTCGCATGAACAACTCCAATTTCAGTGAGCGCATTTCCTTTTATATAAATTGGCTGCTCCTCATTCAGGACAATAACTTTTTCAAATAGATGTGTAGCTTGTTCGATTGGGTTTCCATTTTCCAGACCCGCCAAATCCTTTTCATTTGCAACGGCCCGTTCAATCTTTTCACTTGAACCTCTATATTCAATTGTCAGGAATAATACGCAAACAGCGATAAACCCTACAGCAATTAACTTTTTCATCATTTCCTCCGCCTATCTTTTTTGCTTAAGCAACGTACAGACGGAGAAATCCAAAATAAGTTTCAAAAAAGTTCAAGAAATTTTTTGCACACAAAAATACCCGTATCTGTAAGCGACACGGGCAATGGGTCTCCCAATTAAGGAAGAAAAACTAGATGAAAAATATAAAGGGTGAAAAACTAAGTGTCTGACACACAGTCAAACTTACATTCTAAATGAGGGGGTTTAGAACGCTATGGCTGAGCTAACAAACTCCTGGAGAAAAGTTGTTAGCCCAGACTTATTTGTACTGTATTACAAATAAGCTCTTGCTACAGTTATAATGATAATGATTATCAATATCATTGTCAACCCATTTCCAATATTCTTCTTAAGAATTTTTTACTGTTCGACGATATTGGTATTGTTTGAATTGAAATAACATAAAGCATCCAATGCAAAAACCTAAAATTGCGACAAAGGATGCAACAGCCACCATAATCGTAAAGCTGTATGCAACGACCGGCCAATTAAAGGCAAACCCTACTATTCCGCCCGCCAAACAAATGCTCGCAATCGCTGAATTGAACTTTTGCTGTCCGATATCTTCAGGAATATAAGATTTGATATCTTTCGTTAAAAATATTTTCGCAAAGCGCATTATCGGATTAAACCCGGTAAAAATCCCAAGTAAATTTGCAATTAACGGAATCGCCAAAATCCAGTACTGTCCTGTCACCCATGTGATAACGACTGATAAAAATATAGCCCACTGATTTACACGCACTAACGGTCTTGGTACAGAAATAGGTTTCGTCATAAATACCAACCTTTCTTATATGTTTAATTCATTATAGCGTTTTTCACCTCGTTTAGGAAGAGAAATGGTATAGTAAATATAAAGTAAAACTTTAATCAGTTGGGTTTGTTCCTCCCCCAACGATTGTTAGTTGAACCAATCGGGCATTAACAGGTCGTCCTACTACCGGTTAATGCGGGATAAATTTTTTAGAAAAGGTGATACGTATGCCTGCGCTTTCTTATGATCAAGTACGACAATTAAATTCCTATAGTATTTTTACCGAAGAACCGGACCGTCCATTATTTACATTGGCGAACCTACATAAAGACTTTTATTTGACGGATTTCCGCAATTTGATGATGGGCATTACAAATGCTGCTACGGAAGCTGCGGCCATCTCCCACTTCGGGCGTCGCTACGGCATGTTTGTCGCGATGCAGTTTTATATGCTGACGACGTATGATGAAGTTTGGGACGGCAAGCCGGAAGATCTGCGTTTTGCTATTGTTCAGGAATTCGGTATTCATACACTCGGGATGTATATAAACCCGAATGATTTCCGCTATGTGGAGGATGATGAACGCGAACGAGTAATGACGGATATTTTATACAAGACATCCGTTGTTATTGGCCAGTTACGGAAAACAACATCCATTTCACCGCTGACTTTGTGGGAAAATATTTTCGGATACATGCTTTGGCACTTCCATACTTTACTTGAAAATCCGGCATTGGCTGACCGCGCTTTCGAGGATCTGGACATGCTCGAAGATAAAAATGTTTGGCGTTACTTCTCGGATAAATCGCTGTTTTTAAAATACACAGGCGGGAAAAGCCCTTCCGCTCTGATCAATCAGCCCGTTCGGAAAAGCTGCTGTTTTTCAAAGGACATCCCCGGCTTGATGGCTTGCGGATTTTGCCCGATGAAGTAGGGTTTTGTTTTGTAAGTGCCGCTGAATGATAGCGGCACTTTTTTGTATGGCTGGCGTTGGTTGTCCGGGGGGAAATCTTCTAATATATCGCCTGCTTGTTCTAATAAAGTTTGAAAAGTTCTAATAAATTCCGGATCTTCTAATAAAGTAGGCCGATGTGCTAATAAAAGTTACAGAAGTTCAAATAAAGGTATCCGATCTTCTAATAAGTAACCCGGTTTTTCTAATATCGCTGAAAAAGTTCTAATAAACCGGTGACCTGCCAGTAAAAGTCCGGGGCACAGTCACAGCTCTTTATAGGCCAAGGGATCTTCTAATATCTCGCCCGCTTGTTCTAATAAAACTTGAAAAGTTCTAATAAATTCCGGATCTTCTAATAAAGTAGGCCGATGTGCTAATAAAAGTCATAGAAGTTCAAATAAAGGTATCCGATCTTCTAATAAGTAACCCGGTTTTTCTAATATCGCTTGAAAAGTTCTAATAAACCGGTGATCTGCCAGAAAAAGTCCGGGGCACAGTCACAGCTCTTTATAGGCCAAGGGAGATCTTCTAATATATCGCCCACTTGTTCTAATAAACATTGAAAAGTTCTAATAAATTCCGGATCTTCTAATAAAGTAGGCCGATGTGCTAATAAAAGTTACAGAAGTTCAAATAAAGGTATCCGATCTTCTAATAAGTAACCCGGTTTTTCTAATATCGCTGAAAAAGTTCTAATAAACCGGTGACCTGCCAGTAAAAGTCCGGGGCACAGTCACAGCTCTTTATAGGCCAAGGGAGATCTTCTAATATATCGCCCACTTGTTCTAATAAACCTTGAAAAGTTCCAATAAGTCTCCCCGGTTTTCTAATATCCGGTCAAACTTTTCTAATATCGCAGCGCCGCTTCAACTACAACTCAAAAACTCAAACCACACAAAAAAACGATGCTACAAACTACATAGCATCGCCCACCCATCTTATTTCATTGCACTGTTTTTCAGTGTTGTTGCCATTACTTTGGCGCCATCGATTAATGCCTTTGCATCAAAAGTCATTTTCGGGTGATGAAGTCCCGGACCAAGATTTGCACCAACGCCGATCATTGTCGCTTTCAACTCTGTATTTTTAATCGTATAGAAGTGGAAATCATCGCTGCCCGGTGTAATTACTGCCGGTGCCAGACTTTTCTCTCCAAGTGCTTCCACAATCGAGCGTTCTGCAATAGCAGCCGCTTCAGATGATACTTCCGCACCTGGAGTAACATCCATCCAGTCCCATTCAACTCCGATATCGAACATTGCAGCAATTTGTTTCAAACTTTTATCAACATCGCGTTGTACTTGTGCCAATACTTCGTTTTTCTGTGCACGTACATCAATCGAGAAAGTTGCATTGCCCGGAATAATATTGACGCTTCCGCCATCTGCTACAATCTTCGTCAATTTCGCTGAGTACACTTCAAACGGATCGACGTGGATGTTTTTCAGCATTTGCTGAATCGCTACTACAACATCGATTGCATTTTTCCCTTGGTGCGGACGAGCGCCATGTGCATCAATGCCAGTAATTGTCCCAGTTAAGAATGCTGCTGCGCCATGATAAATTGCAGGTGACACTTTCCCTAATGGCAGTTCTTCCATCGGACGTAGATGAACACCGAATAAATGCGTAACATCTTCCATAACACCGCGGTCAATCATTGCCAATGCCCCGCCGCCCGTTTCCTCAGCCGGTTGAAAAATAAAACGGATTTTCTTATTTAAAGATTCATTTTTTAATGCATAAAGCGCACCTAATACTATTGATATGTTTGCATCATGTCCACAAGAGTGGTTTGCCTGCATAACGCCATCCACTTCCTGCCATAGTGCATCTATATCAGCGCGAACCGCAATTATCTCTTCGCCTTTTCCGATTTCCGCGACAAGACCCGTCACATCATCAAATTTTTTATAGCTGACGCCCATATCATCTAAGATTTCTGCTAATTTTGCTGTTGTTTTTAATTCTTTCCAGCTTACTTCAGGGTTTGCATGGAAATATTGAAACCAATCAAAAATCATTTGTTCTGTAGAGTTAACCGCTAACATGAAACGCACCTCGAATATTATTTAGTACTTCTATTATACAGTACAATTTTTGCATACTACATTATTAGTGCCTAAAAAAACGACATCTATCCAATCAGTTTTGTTGGATAGATGCCGTAAAATTTTTAAATTCATTTTAAAAACTCCTTTTATAGGCTTGAGAAAAACCCTTGCGGATATTGCGTGCGTTCTTCGCTTTCCGTTACCTCTTGCTGCTCGGCTAACTCAAACTCCACCTCTTCATCAAATAAGTATGTTTCAAACGTCGACTTTAAAAGTGTTGACATATCATTTCTCCCCTTTTTAATTATTTGAATTTTTAGTTAATTTAAATAATATAATGGTTTTTCAAGAAAATCAACAAATAAATATATTTAATGCATAAAAAGTATTAAATCTATCTATTTTCGAGATCAATAGAAAAAAGCACCTGAAATAAATTTCAGGTGCCTACAATTTATGAAATAGCTGCTTTTGAGCCATTTCCTTTATTTTTTGTCATCCATTGAATCACAAACATACCGACAAAGACAATAAGTCCAATTGTATCCGTTAATGTTTCTGGATAAATCATCGCTATACCTGCAGCTAACAGAATAATACGTTCAATCCAGCTTACAGGGCGGTACCAGTAGCCTATTATTGCAGCTCCGATTGCAATCATACCCATAATTGCAGATAACACAACCCATACTACTTCCCAAAGGGTTACATCAATCATCAGCATTGCCGGTGAGAAGATAATCATATACGGGATAATGAATGCCGCAATAGCAAGCTTCGCGGAGTTCACACCAGTACGAATCGGGTCTCCTCCTGAAATACCGGATGCTGCAAAGGCGGCGAGCGCAACAGGCGGTGTAATATCCGCAATAATACCGAAATAGAACACGAAGAAGTGTGCTGATAAAACAATAACAAGCGGTGCTGCACTTGCCGCAACATCCGGTGCCAGTAATGCAATGATTGCCGGTGCAGCAATCGTTGATGTAATAACATAGTTGGCTGTTGTCGGTGCACCCATTCCTAAAATTAACGAAGCAATCATTACAAAGAATAATGTAAGAAGGATACTGCCACCCGCTAATTTAACAAGGCTGTTTGCAAGAGAAAGCCCTAATCCTGTCTTTACAACAACGCCGACGATAATACCCGCACAAGCTGTTGCAGCAGCTACTGCCAATGCCGAGCGTGCACCGTCAACCATACCGTCAATAATTTCTTTAAAACCGAATTTTACGTCCGGATTAATGAACCCGACGATTATACAAGAGATAATTCCGTATAATGCCGCGTGGATAACCGGTACGCCTGACATCATCAGAATGATAATCAGTACAATCGGAATAAGTAGATAAATTTTCTTGAATACTTTCGAGCGATCCGGCATTTCATCATCTTTTAAGCCGCGTAATCCTAAACGCTTCGCTTCAAAGTGTGTCATAATCCAAATACCAGTAAAGTATAAAATTGCCGGAATCGCAGCAGCTTTGGCGATATCCCAATATGTGACACCGCGACCAATAAACTCAACCATTAAGAAAGCTGCAGCACCCATAATCGGCGGCATTAACTGACCACCTGTAGATGCAGATGCCTCTACAGCTCCGGCGAAGTTTTTGTTGTAGCCTAGACGTTTCATCATCGGAATCGTATAGGAACCGGAAGTTACTACGTTTGCTACAGAACTTCCTGAAATTGTTCCTTGAAGTGCAGATGAGAAGATTGCAACTTTTGCAGGACCACCAGTCAATTTTCCGGCAATCGCAATCGCTAGATCATTGAAGTATTCCCCTACCCCTGTTTTAACAAGGAATGCCCCGAATAATAGGAACGCAAAAATAAATGTAGAAGAAACTGCCAATGGTGTACCTAAAATCCCGTCTGTCGAGAAGAACATCAAGTTCACGATACTATCCAAGCTTTGACCTCGGTGGGACATAAAGTCCGGCATATATGGACCGTAAAATGCGTAAAGTAAAAACAGCCCGGCAATAATAGTGATTGGTAAACCAACCGCTCTACGGGCACCTTCCAATACGATAATAACTGCCAGAATTCCGATATAGAAATCCATTGGTTGCAGTTGACCTAAACTTTGAACGAGTCGGTCATAATTGATTACCCAATAACTTCCTACAATAATAGCGATAACCGCTAAAATATAGTCGTAAAACGGAATTGTCCGCTTCGATAGCTTACGACTTGCCGGGAATAATAGAAACACAAATGTCAGTGCAAATCCCAAGTGAACCGTACGCTGAATTTGCGCAGGAAACTGTCCGAAAACTGCTGTATAAAGCTGGAAGATAGTAAATGCCAGCAAACCAAAATAGATAATATGCTTCATAAAATTTTGAGGGTTACGCTGATTTGATTCCAGATCATACTTTTCCAATAATTCCTGCTGCTGTTCCAAAGTAAGCGATTCGTGTAAAGCTCCTGGATCTGCAGCGACTTTTTTATCAGTCATCTAATTCGACTCCTTTCATTTTGTCATATAAAGACAATCTTTGAACTGTTACTAAATAGGACTTCCCACGTATTAAATGCTTTTTTAAAGGAATGATTTCCCCTTTATGTTGCAGATTTAATTTATAGTCGACATTCCCAATATGTAACGTAAATTTTTCTAATTTTGCATCGTTGTACTGAAGTGTATAGACCCCATCTTTATAATCAAGTGTCTGCCCTTCTTCAGCATGACCCGGCATCCCTATTGCCACATCCGTATATTTCATTGCAAGCAACTGAAATTCATTGGTAGAAAGCACTTTATAACTTTCTTCCACATCCGTTAAATGGATAGAATGAGTAAAAATCAACTGAAACTCATTATCACTTTTCAACGACAAAAAATGCTGAACAGGCTTTTGAACTCTTGTCTCTGTAAAAACTATGCTCCGTTCAAAAGGAATAAACCAAGCGATGAGACAAAGAAAAACAAGGATGATAAAAATCCATTTTTTCATTTAAATGATCACTCGCTTAAAGAGAAAAATACAACAAAAGCCTCTGAAGCTTATTCGCAACAGAGGCCCTTAGTTTTCCCTAATTACTTTACTTCATCAAAGTATCTTTGTGCACCTGGGTGTACGTCAATACCGATTCCGTCTAAGCCTGTTTCAGCTTTAATAAATTCGCCTTTAGCATGACCAATTTTATCTGTATTATCATAGATTGCTTTTGTCATTGCATATACTAAATCTTCTGGCAGGTCTTTGTTTACTGCTAACATTGCACCTACTGAAACCGCAGGAACTTCTGCTTCTAAACCGTATGTGCCTGCAGGAATATTATCCACTGCATAGTATGGGTATTTCTCGATCAATTCAGCTGCTTTGTCTGCTTCAACTGGAACGATGTGTACACCATTTGTGGCATTTAAAGCTTCTACAGCACCAGTTGGGTAACCAGCTGTAATGAACGCTGCATCAATTTGACCTGATTGAATACCATCAGTAGATTCACCGAAGTCTAAGTTTTGTGCTTGGATATCATCTTTAATTGATAATCCGTGGATTTCCAATAATTGCTCAGCGTTTGCATAAGTACCAGAACCTGGTGCACCTACAGAAACTTTCTTGCCTTTTAAATCTGCAAATGTTTTAATGCCTGAATCAGCCAATGTTACTAACTGAATTGTTTCCGGATATAACGCACCTAATGCTACTACAGAGTCAATTTTTTGACCTTCGAACATTAAAGTTCCTTGCGTTGCATAGTAAGCGATATCTGTTTGTACGAATGCAACTTCACCGTCACCAGCAGCTAAAGCTGTCATGTTGGCAGCAGATGCTTGTGATACCTCAGCAGTTGTTTTTACCCCTGTTTCCGTTGTGATTAAATCTGCAAATGTTCCCCCTAATGGGTAGTAAGTACCTTGAGTTCCACCTGTCAAAATACTTAAGAACTTAACATCACCGAAATCCGCCTTTTCAGAACCAGAATCCGTTGTGTCTGTACCAGTAGATGTTTCGGCATCGTCGTCTCCGCCACATGCAGCCAATACTAAAATGAAAGCACTAAGTACTAATAAAAAAAGCATATTTTTAGTTTTGAACATAAATTTTTCCCCCTTTTTACCTCATTATAAATTTCATTTTACATACACGAATATTCAAAAGTCAATTAATATCTTACAAATCTAATTATTAAGCTAACTATAATATTCTATAAAAATCGTAAAAGTGCTATAAAATGATGTTTTTCACTAAGGCCCTTCGATTGCAAAATCCTTCTCGCCCTTTTAAGACTGTAGCAAAATGCATAAAAAATGAATAAAATTATTTTTCTAATATATATAATGTTTTTGAATAATCTGCATATTAATAACTCGAAAATATTACTCAAAAAAAGAAAAAAACCCTTCCCCACTATGAGAAAAAGGTGTTTTTCATATTTTCCTTTCTTGCTTTTGCGCTATTACTCGACTACCCCACACACAATTCGCGCACCTGAATTTCCTGATGGATCTGTTTTATAGTCATCGGCTTTTTCATGAATAACAATAGACGTGCCATCTGCATCAAACAGCGAATTTTCTTTCCCTTTTTCCAGTGTAAAATCGGCTGTCACAAAATTCAATTCCACTCCACCTGATTCATCCGCAGTAATATTCGGTAAATCACCTAAATGCGGGCCTTCTGGATTCTTCACACCATGCTGCTTTTTCGTAGGATTGAAATGACCACCTGCCGATTCAAAGCTAGGCGGTTCACATTTCCCTACTTCATGAAGATGGATTCCATGATCACCCGGCGGTAAACTATTTAATACAGCAGTCAGTTCGACTCCTTTAGAGGATTCTTTAAATAAAATCTCACCAACTAGATTGTTTTCTGTATCATACATCTGCGCCTTCGCAGTTAGTGTTTCCGGTGCACTTACCGGGATGGTTTCCTTTTGAAATAAACCACATCCGCTTAACAATAGTACACATATAAATAAGCTCAATACTCGCACACTATCCCCTCCTTACTGTTAGTATTTCAATAAAGAAGGCTGAATATACAAAAAGCCACCCAAAATTGAGTGGCTTCTTTTCGTATTAGTCTAGAATTTTTACTTGCACTGTACGACGGCCCCATTCATAGGCATTACCTAGGTCTGGAATAAATACATCAATTTTATTGCCTTTAATTGCCCCGCCTGTGTCAGCTGCAACTGCTTCTCCATATCCTTCAACCCAAACTTTTGTCCCTAATGGAATGACGCGCGGGTCTACCGCAATTACTTTTAAATTTGGATTGGCGCGTAAATCCGTACCGTTTGCTGTTGTTCCTGAACAACCCTCACAATAAGCTGTATACGCTGTCGCTTCAACAGTCAGTGTTCTTCCTGAATCAGGAGCTGAACTTGTTGTTGTATTAGCCTGAGCACTACCTGTCGCGCTTTTCACTTCACTCTTAGGATATTCCTGTTGAGGACCGGATACTGTAATCGAATCACCCGGGAAAATTAAGTCCGAGTTGATATTGTTCCATTTTTGCAGCTGGTCAACAGTGGCATCATGAGCCAATGCAATATGGAATAATGTATCACCTGGTGCAATCGTATATACTTTCTCATCATGACCGCCAACTTTTAATGTATCTCCAACATAAATTGTATTACTCGTTAAATTATTTAATTCCTTTATCTCATCAACAGATGTTTGAAATTGTTTACTTATTTTGTAAAGTGTATCTTCAGGTTGGATCGTATAAGTATCTGCAGAAGCTTGAGATGCAAATAGCCCCCCTGTAGCGAATACTCCTGCTAATAGAACTGCCATTAATTTTTTCTTTGTCAAATTTCTGTCCCTCCATAATCCCAAATAAATTTTGGTTTTTTAGACTCTGCCTATAACCTTACAGCAAATACATTGCAACACGATGACGCGGATATGAACCCTCCATTACAAGCACATTGCAGAGCTTTTGGATAATTATTACTAAATTTGAAGCGATTTATACATAGATTTACCATTTTTTGCGGAGTGACAGGAAAGGAGCGAAAAATAATTGGAAATCCGTTTTCAGACTTATTACAAATCCCCTTGTTTCTTTAATAATTCTTTCTATTTTGACGATATAAAGTGCAACTTCAAACAGTGACATTCTTCCAAATCCACTATTTGAAGGAACACAAGTTAAATCGTCATACCTGTATCTGTTAACGAGGGAGACATGAAAAGGAGGGATTACTATGGAATTAAACGCCATTATGTCAGCTCAGTTGGCATCGCTGCAGCAAACTGTGCAGATGAGTATTTTAGACAAGGCAATGAATACCGGTGTGGCAACTGCTGTTCAAATGATTGAAGAAATGCCTCAACCACAAGCAACTCCAGCACCCCATCCTTATAAAGGACAAACAATCGATATCCAGGTTTAAAATCTACAAACGAAAGGACGCTCACAATTTCACGTGAGCGTCCTTTCTGTTTTTAAATAAAAGTATTGCAGCTGGGCGTCTGTTATTGGCATTTTGAATTACATATGAACAATGGAAGGAGACATTTTAAAAATTTTACATACTATATTAGATGAACGAATTTATATGAAAAAATTGAACATATTTTTTGGCATTATCCCTAATGTAAACGATGCGTTAAATTTCAGTTAAACACTTTTAAAAAAACATTTTTCGGGTATAACTAATAGTATACTGATGATAAAAATGTAAAGGAGTGATTATTATAGGTATTCATACATTTTTTACAAGTTTAAATGATTTAGAGCGGATCATCCGCTGTCCCGGTCGCTTTAAATTCGAAGAGCATAATGTGGCAGCACACTCATGGAAAGTTTCCCAGTACGCGATGTTCTTTGCAACATTGGAAGAACGTGCAGGCAGTCAAATCGACTGGAAATCGTTATACGAAAAAACGATTAATCATGATTTTGCCGAAGTATTTATCGGGGATATTAAAACACCTGTCAAACATGCAAGTGTCGAACTAAAGCAGATGCTTTCACATGTCGAAGAGAAAATGATGGAGAAATTCATCCGAGAAGAAATTCCACTTGATTTACAAGACGTATTTTTTGACCGTATGAAAGAAGGCAAAGACGAAACAATTGAAGGAAGACTGCTTGAGTTTGCCGACAAGCTGGATCAGTTTTACGAGTCTTTCTCAGAACTGAAGCGCGGAAATACCGACAAAGAGTTTGTTCATATGTATGAAACAGCACTCAGCAAGTTACTTTTAATCGATCTCCCGGTATCTGTGGACTATTTCCGTAACGAAATTTTATCTGATGTTGTAGCGGAAAAGACGGTCATCGATATTGCAATTCTAACGGAAAACATTTTACAACAGCATACTGAATAATAACAGAAGGCTTCCGACTTATAAGGAAGGCTTTTTTATTTTGGAAATAATTCCATCATTTTATTCCGTAAAATCTTCAATAACCCCATTCAAATCATTTGACTTTTTTTTAAAAACATACTTTATTGCAATCCGATTTAACTTACTATAAGATAACAATAAGGCTACGTTGTACGTACGAATATTAAGTTTTAACCTTTATACTTATACAGGGAGTTTTACATCGATGTTGGAATGGCGTGCCTGGACTCTTTTGACTTCAGGATAGACAGGATAGCATTTGCGAACACCCACTTTGAGGAGTGGTGGTTTAAAACTTTCTATAATAACTACGGCAATGTGGCTGCTTACATAACAGCCTTTAACAGTAATACTTACAAGCACTTTCACTGAAATGGTGAAAGTGTTTTTTTTTGGGTAAAAAAAATTCCCATTGAATAACCGCTAGTTACTCAATGGGAAAACAGACTACCCTTTATAAATTAATGATTCTTTTTCAAGCAGAATCGGCCCAGTACCCGTTCTTACGATAAAAGAAGAGTGTTGTAAATAATCGGCTAAAACAACCGCTCCAACGCCTAAAATCTCCACTTGGACATCCACACGGTGCTCACTCTTTTGCAGCTGTGCAAGAATAGGTTTCAACTGATCCAGCTCCTGCAGTTTTTCACAGTACATGATAATGTCAATATCACTCTTTTCATGGCACACATTGATTCCCGTTGCCATGGAAAAGCCGACACTTCCTCCAATGCCCCATTTAAAACCATCCAATACCTTTTCAATGTGAGCAAGTGATTGAAGATGCGTCTCGGGATATGAATTTCCTAAAATATCAAACGGCCGAATTACACGTTTAATATTCGAGATTGTTGTAACCGCTGCAAACCGTTTCGAGCGATTATTCCCCCGGAAGCCTATCGCAACTTTCCCATTCTCTACTTTCATACGTCTTACAACAGCAATACCTCGAGCCATTTCATCCTCATCCAACCAATCCGGATATTCACCAAAGTACTCGATTTGATCCATGGCCTTCAAATATACTAAATCATGTACAGTTAGTTCCATTGTTGCGTAATCTTTTCACGTACAGCAATCGATGCTTTACGGCCATTTTCAACCGCTACTTTTGATTGGATTCGATTTGCTAACGTTCTATCTCCAGACTGAATGATATCTTCTTTTGCCATTACAATTGAATGAAGAACTTTTCGAGCTTGTTCTTTAGATGGTTTGTCTGCGTTAATACCGTCGATCAACTCATGTAATGCACCAAGCGTTTGGAATGAATGGACATCATATGCCATCGATGGAACAGATTTTGCGAATTCATCCAACTCTTCAACAGTACGCATCGTAACAAGTGCTGCTGATTTTTTTGACATAACATGTACTTGCACTTCTGAATCATCTAACGAAATAATACGGTTACCTTGCATACCGTGTGCTAAAAATGCTCCTGAAATCGCTTTACCTACAACACATGTAACAATTGGATGCCCACTTTGACGTGCAACTGCATACGCTTCAACACTTGCTGCACAAGCTAAGTAAATACCGAATAATTCTTCGTGATAGCCGAATGCCTGACCTGGAACATCGACAATAGGAACGATTAATCTTTTATTTGCTGAATCTTTATCTTCTTCAATAGCCTGACGAACATATTTTGCAACAGTCCATGCTTCCTGCAGACCAAACTCCCCATTGCGAGCACGGTAAAATTTACTTTCACTGTTTGGCACGACAGCGATAAAACGAGCTTTTTCTCCATTTAATTCAGCATCTGCCACTAAGACTGATGGTGTCTCTGAAATCGATGGTGCATTATTTGTAAATGCATTAAACCATGTACGGCCTCTGCTCGGATTTCCCCCATCTGCAACCGTTGCTTCAGCGTTTGCCAATTCAGATCGGTTGCTTAAAATTTCCTGTGCCTCATCCGTACTGATTTTTTCTTCTAACTGCAAATGCTTCAGCATATTTAAAAATGTATCGTACTCTGTTGTTCTTTGTTTAAAGCTGTTTTTTGCCCATAAGTCTTCCAGCGTATCTAAGTAGTTTACGACATCATCTTCAACGATTGCATCCACTAAGTTTGAATTATGGCGCATTGAGCCGCCAATCATTTTCCAGATAAACGGCTTTTGTTTTGCATTCAGCTCCTGGATACCCGCTTCCTGCTGAACTACTTCAGGACCGTTCATACCAAGTCGACCTTCCCGTGTCATGATTAAAGCCGAACAAAGACCTGCTGTTAATGACATCCCTCCGAAAGAACCGACTTTCCCCGGAATGATACCGATGACAGGTACATATTTTTTCAAAGCGACAATCGCTGAACTAATTTCAGCAATCGAAAGAAGTCCGTAGTTCGCTTCTTGCAGACGAACGCCGCCTGTATCGTAAATGATAACCGGATAAATAAGTTCCCCTGCTTCACATGACGCATATGCACGCTCTAAAGCACCTGCAAATTTCGCGCCGGAAACTTCACCGATTCCTCCGCCCTGGAAACTTCCTTCTATTGAAATAACTAATGAACGACGGCCACGGATGGTCCCTTGCATGATAATCATTCCATCATCACTTTGCGGAACGATATTTTGCGCTTCTAGATGAGGTGATTCAAAAAAGTCGAATGGACCTAATATTTCATGTGCTGTTCCTTCATCTAATAGTAAAAGTGCACGTTCTCTAGCCTTACTTTCTACTATACTTACAGGTAATGTAATAGAATTATTCACCGAAAACCACCTCCGCTGCCTGTGCAAGTCGTATCGATACGACACCTGGTGTTGCACCGAAATCATTAATCTTAATCGAAGCCAATATATCCTGCTGAGAAACAAAGCGCTCCACTACTTTTTGCCAAGTTTCAGCATAACCTGTAATTCCTGTACGAACTTCTACTTTTGTTTCCGAACCTTCGATTGGCTGGATCAGTATTTCTAAATCCCCCGACCCTACAACCCCGATATGCGCCTGCTTAGTAACCGGACGATTTGCCTGAAACGTGTAATTCAACTTTTCCATGCTGTGCACCCCTTTTCAGTTTATCTGACATATTAATTACGAATATTGTGGCGGCCAATAAATCAGCCGATCCCCCTGGAGATAACCAGTGCTTAATATACAATTCATCTAGTTTCTTCATATTTGAAATTGAAAAGTTTGTCAGCAGTTTTTTCGCTTCCCGCTTCGCCATTTCCAATCCTTCAAGACCGCCTCGATGAAGTAAACAAGTGTCGTTTAAATTTGCGATCAGTACTAACAATGTCGTAAGCTTCGCATCTCTTAACGACATCTTCTGAGCCGCCTGTAAAAACGCTGGCAAACTATATTTTTGAATGTGAGGGAATGCCTGCTGGGCTTCTTCTCTCGCACCCGGAATTCCATAATTCTCTTTTACTTTGCTTCCGTTCGTTTTGGACTTTGGAATATATTGATCCGGAAGATTGGCCAATTCTGCAGCATCATTAAATACTTGCGGAAAAAGTACTTGGCCCTGTCTTCTTGCAATTGCAGAGCAAAGTAACCCAATCGACCAGATCGCCCCTTTGTGCGTGTTACTATTTTCAGTAACCGCAAACATTTCCTTTTCGCCATTCCGTCCTATTGCCCCAAATTGTTCCCTTATTTCTACTGTCGGCTGTCGGTTGAAACTCAGCATTGCCATTTGATAAAACGTATTGTGCAATGAATGGGCTGAATTTTGCATTTTTGTTAAAGATAAATCATGATGTGCACCATTATTGTCTGTATCTACTAAACCAGGCTTTGGTGTTAATTGAACTTCTTCGATTAATGCTGCAACTGCCTCATCAGCAATCCGTTTACAAATTACATGCTGTTTCATTCCTTCAGCTCCTTACCAACTTTTGAATTTCGTTGGTGGCTCATATAATCCACCAGACCATTGAACAAGTTCATCAATATTTTTTGCCGCCAATAATGAACGGTTCGCTTCACCGCGTAAAATATTCAAGTCTTCCGGCATTGCCACTAAACCGCGCTCGCGAAGTGATTTTGTACGCTTCACATCATTTTCCATCCCTAATGGTGTTACCCCTGCAATCGAAGCAATCATTTCTCTACGTTCTGCCGGGCTATCTGTTTTATATAAGTAGGCAATCCCTTCTTCTGTCACAACATGTGTAACATCTTCCGCATAAATCATAACCGGAGCAACTGCCAGATTCGCCTGTTTCTTTACATCAATCGCATCTAGGCGTTCAACAAAGACAGGTGTGTTAGCATCCTGGAATGTTTCTGCTACTTGCACAACTAGTTTTTTCCCGCGAGCCAATTCATCCTGACTTGTCATCATGTTGTACCAAGCTTCCGTTGAGTGACGGCGTCCGCCTGGATCATGTCCCATATTCGGTGCACCACCATAACCTGCAACGCGCCCTTTTGTTACTGTCGAAGAATTTCCGTATGCATCCATTTGCAGTGTCGATCCGATAAATAAATCTACTGCATACTGACCTGCAAGCTGTGCCAATGTACGATTCGAACGAAGGCTGCCATCTTTCCCTGTGAAGAAAATATCGCGACGTGCCTCTACATATTTTTCCATCCCTAGCTCACCGCCAAAACAGTGAACACTTTCTACCCATCCTGTTTCAATCGCCGGGATCAGTGTCGGGTGCGGATTCAGAACCCAGTTTTTGCATATTTTCCCCTTCAAGCCTAATTGCTCACCATAAGAAGGTAACAGCAGCTCGATTGCAGCGGTATTAAAGCCTATCCCATGGTTTAAAGATTGAACGCCGTGTTTTTCATAAATACCACGAATACACATCATCGCCTGTAAAATCTGGATATCCGTAATATGGCGTGGATCACGAGTAAATAATGGCTCCAGTTCATACGGCTCATCCGCTTCAACGATGAAATCTACCCAAGAACCCGGAATATCGACACGTGGCAATTCATCCACAATTTCATTTACTTGAGCGATTACAATTCCGTCACGGAAAGCTGCTGCCTCTACAATTGTCGGCGTTTCTTCCGTATTTGGTCCTGTATATAAGTTTCCGAAACGGTCTGCTTTATCCGCCGCGACTAACGCAATATTCGGAATTAAATCGATAAAAAGTCTCCCATAAAGCTCAACATATGTGTGCAGATCCCCTAAAATCAATCGGCCATCTTCGATCATCTGTGCGATACGTAAACTTTGAGGCCCTGCAAAACTTAAATCGATTTTCTTTGCGATTCCTTCTTCAAAAATATCTAAATGTTCCGGACGCGACACACTGGACATAATCATATGTAAATCATGTACACGCTCTGGATCGACCTTCACTAGCGCTTGAGATAAAAATGACGCCTGCTTTTGATTGTTTCCTTCAAGAACAACCCGATCCCCCGGTTTAATAAGCAATTCAAGTACGTCTACAATTTTTTCTGTAGGAATTGTTACACCGTTCACTAGATGCTCCACTTCCGCCAATCTCTTTTTCTTTCCTTCCAATCTTGTTGACCAAGAACGCTGTTGTTGTATTAATACCATATTTACACCCCTTCATTTTTTGCTAAATATAGACAATCATTAAATCCGTTCTTTTCCACACTATAGCTATCCGCTTCCGGAAACGCATTTTTGGCAAGTTTTTTTAATACATCTCCTGGCGACATTTCAATAAATTGACGAACACCATTTTCAAATAAAATCGAAGTCGCATCATGCCATCTGACAGGTAAAGCAATACTTTCAGCCAAATCCTGAACGATACGGGAAGGCTGTCGAAGTACCCTTGCATTTCGATTTGAAATCAACGGGAATTTCGGCCTTTGGAGAGTTATGCTCTCCATCTCCTTCGCCAATCGATCCTGAACCGGTAAAAACAATGGACAATGGGATGGTGTAGAAACATTCAGCATCTTTGCTGAACTTGCCCCTTTTCCCGCCACGTAGTCCAATACATTTTGCATTGCCTCTTTATGACCCGATAAAGTCAATTGCTGCGGTGCATTACGATTGGATACATAGACCGGTTTTTCATCCGTATGGAATAGCTTTGTTATTTCTATAAGAGTTGATTCAGGTAACCCTACAACAACTGCCATTCCATACGCCTCATCCTGCAAAGATTCCATCAGTTCCCCACGAAGCGAAACTAAATGCAGGGCATCTTTAAATGTTAGTACTTCGCTCGTCACTGCGGCAGCAAATGCACCTACCGAGTGACCCGCCAAATAGTCCGGTTTTGCACCTTCATTTAGAAAGGTGCGGGCTGTTGCAACACCGGCTGCCAGCATTGTAATCTGGACATTTTTTGTACTCTTCAATTTTTCTGCTGTTGCAAGCAGCTTAATATCTGTTTTTAAAACATCCGAAGCTTCATCCAAAGTTTCTTTAATAGCAGGGTGCGAAGGAAGCGACTCCAAAAACCCGCCATATTGCGAACCTTGCCCTGGAAAAAGCCATGCCTGTTTCATCGTTAACTTCCCCTCCCTTTGTTTTACAACTGCTTATTCCGGACACTGAAAATTACATCCTCTGTATGCTTTCTTAAAATGGACTTCAGCTGATCCAAGTCATCATTCTTTAAGCATTCGTAAATACTTGTATGCTCCATAATCGATTTATCAATAATTTCGTTATTGGAAAAATGGATTACTTGAATTCGTAGTAATGGTATAGCTATTTTACTGTACATATCATTTAGCACTAGGCTATTACTCAATTTGAATATAAGAAAGTGAAATTGATAGTTTAAGTGCGTATATTCTGTATAGCTTTTCGTTTTCGTCATCTTCGTTAGGACGGCTTTCATTTCCTTCAGTGTACCTTTTTCTTTACTCGGATTTTCTATACGTTCGGCTGCCAGCATTTCCAAATGGTTTCGTACATCCAGTAAATCTTTCATATCATCCAATGTATAGCCTTTAATGAATGCCCCTTTTCGAGGAACACGCTCAATAATTCCTTCAGTAGCTAATAAATATATCGCTTCTCTTACAGGAGAGCGGCTCGTTTCGTACTGTTCTGCATAGATCGATTCAACGACTTGATCTCCCGGTCTTAACTCACCATTCAATACTTGTTCGAGCAAGTTATTGGCAATTCTAATTGATAAGGCATTGTCTAATGCTCTTTCAAAATAATTCATTTAACCTTCTCCTTCTATAAGAACTTGGTCGACTGTATACAATTCATAATATATCTTTAAAACGTAAATTTCAATCGTATTATCTACTTTTCTCTAAAAAAGATAATATTTTTCTTGATTATGTATATATTATTGTTTATTCTATATTCAGAATACAGTCGACTGTTCTAAACAAGCAAAGGGGTGTAATTATGGTTATATATGGTGTTGCCATTTTAGCTGGGTGTTTCTTATTCGGGATGTTCTGTGGTGAATTAATCGGTACTTTAATGGGGATTGATTCAAATGTGGGTGGCGTAGGTATTGCGATGTTGCTATTAATTGTAGTCGTTGATAAATTGCAGAAGAGCGGGAAAATCAGTATAGCTGCCCAAAGTGGTATGGCTTTCTGGAATGCAATGTATATCCCGATCGTAATTGCAATGGCAGCGAGCCAAAATGTATTAGGTGCATTAACAGGGGGTCCTCTTGCAATTATCGCAGGAATTGCTGTAGCTCTTATTAGTTGGTTATGTGTTCCATTGTTAAGCGGGAAAAAGGCGAAAGAATCTGCCATTGAGTTCAATAAAACTCAGCCAGCAACAGGGGAGGTAAACTAATATGTGGGATGCTCTTAAAACTGCATTAGAATCTAATGGCTTAATTACTGGTTTTGTCATTGTCGGGATTACAATGTATATCGCATATTTAATTTCGAATAAATTAACGAAAGGGCTAATTCATGGCTCAGCTATTGCAATTGTTCTCGGATTAGTATTGGCATATATCGGCGGTGTTTTCAGTGACGGCTCAAAGGGATTAGCTGATATTTCGTTATTTGCAGGGATTGGTCTTTTAGGCGGAAGTATGCTTCGTGACTTTGCCATTGTAGCTACATCTTTCGGTGCAAACTTTGACGAAATTAAAAAAGCAGGTATTCGCGGGGTTTCCTCACTCTTTATCGGTGTTGGATTGTCGTTTGTAGTTGGTATTATTTTTGCGCTTATTTTCGGTTATACAGATGCGGTAAGTCTTGCTACAATCGGTGCCGGTACAGTTACTTATATTGTTGGTCCAGTAACGGGAGCTGCCTTAGGTGCAAGCTCAGAAGTTATTGCGATCAGTATTGCAGCCGGGTTAGTAAAATCGGTAGTCGTAATGGTAGGAACTCCATTTATTGCGAAATATATTGGGCTTAACAATCCATTATCTGCAATGGTATATGGCGGATTACTAGGAACTACTTCCGGTGTTACGGGAGGATTAGCTGCAACGGATGTACGATTGGTCCCGTATGGCGCCGTTACAGCTACTTTCTACACAGGTTTAGGCTGCTTACTATGCCCTACCCTGTTATTCATCTTAACAGATATGATTTGGTAAGTTAATTATTCATTCTCGATATATAGGGTGTCATTTAAAATTTTCAAAAAGGTGTCACATTTTTCTCTATAACATTCCCCCAGAATTTTATAAGATAAATTCCACCTTCCGAAAATTGAATTGGCATAGATAAAACGTGAGTACATTTCCGTACTCACGTTTTTGTTTTGCTATTCAATTAAATCCTGTTCTAAATTAATAAACTCATAGGGTAAATATTTTTAATTCCAGTAATTTTATGCCAATATTTAGTGAAACACATATATTTGGAGGAGACGGCTATGAAAAAAATTCTTTGTATTGGCGAATTACTCATCGATTTTTTTACAACTCATACGGAAGTATCCATTATAGAAGCAAATTCGTTTGAAAAGCAGGCAGGCGGTGCTCCGGCAAATGTTGCGGCAACGATCGCGATGCTTGGTGGACAGGCATATTTTTGCGGAAAAGTAGGCGATGATGCATTTGGTCACTTTTTAAAACAAACGTTGGAGCAAGCTGGTGTTCATACAGATCAATTAATAATGGATCCGTCTGCACCGACTACTTTGGCCTTTGTTTCAAGACAAAAAGATGGGGAGCGGGATTTTATCTTTAATCGTGGTGCCGACGAATTGCTCACTGTTGAGGATCTGGACCTGCAACAGCTCATGACGCTGGATATGATTCATTTCGGCTCTGCCACAGCCCTTTTAAGTGAACCTTTCAGTAAAACGTACGAACAGCTTATGCAAACTTTGCATCTTCAAAATCATTTTATTTCATTTGATCCAAACTACCGGGCAGACTTATGGAAGGGTGATTCCGATTTGTTCATCCATAAATGTGAACCATTCCTTGAAGCTGCAAATTTCATTAAGATGAGTGATGAAGAACTGTTATTATTCGCTAGGACTGATAATTTCGAACAGGCAATCGAATGGCTGACACAGTTCAGTGATAAAACAATTGCCATTACACAAGGCGCTTCCGGTACAATGCTTATCCGTGACGGACAAATTACAAATGTTCCGGCATTTCCTGTAAAACCGATCGATACAACCGGTGCAGGTGATGCTTTTGTCGGTGCCGTTATGTATCAGTTAAGTAAATATGAAGATACAAATCTTTCGTTCAATGAATGGGTAACCGTTATCGAATTTGCCAACCAAGCTGCAGCAAAAGTATGCGAAAAAGTTGGTGCAATTGATGCCCTCTCTTCCTTAAAAGAACTTCAGTAATAAAACGGGCGCGCTAAAAGTTTCATTCCACTTTTAACGCGCCCTTCTATTATTGGATATTTAAAACAACTGTTACTTTAGTTCCTTTTCCAAGCTCACTTTCAATAGTAAACTGTCCCCCATGCCGGTTCACGATTTCTGTTACAATCGCCAAACCTAACCCGCTGCTTTGACTCGAGCGTGAAGGGTCTACCCGGTAAAATCGTTCCTTCACCTTTTCAAGTGCTTCTTCCGGTATACCGATCCCTTTATCTTTTATCGTTACAAAAATCTGATTATCCTTTTTACTGCATGTGACAATAATTTTCCCTTTATCTTCACTGTAGCGAATAGCATTTGACAACAGATTGTCCCAAACTTGCTCCATTAACTGCTCATCTGCAAAAACTTCAACCGGTTCCAGCTCGTATACAAGCTCCATCTGCTTATCATCCAGTTTCCAGCGCTTTGCAAATAGCCGTTCCTTCAACTGTTTATCTAATGAAAAGGTCTTTTTTTGAACCGGTAAATTCTTCTGATCAAGCGAGCTCAGTAACAGCAACTGCTTTGTTAATGCGGAAAGTCGCTTCGTTTCCTGCTCAATAATCTCCAAATATTGCACACGTTCTTCCTCTGTATTGTCCGCGTCCTTCAATACATTTGCATAGCCTTGAATGTTGAGCAACGGTGATTGGAAATCGTGTGACACATTATTGATGAAGTCTTTCTTAATCTGATCATTTTCTGCGAGGCGATTGGCCATCTTTTGAAATTGAGTTGCAAGCTGCCCTAGCTCATCATCACGATCAATCGATAACTGGATATCATAATTTTCAAGAGCGATTTGCTTTGTCGCCTGCTGCAATTGCTTCAATGGTCTGACAAGCTGTCGGGCAAGTAGTATCATCGTCAATAAAATAACTAAAGCCGTAATAATAATGAAGCTAACAATCAATAAGTGCATCTCAGAAAACAGTGTCGCATTTTCCTGACGAATGAAAAATGCATAGCTTTCATCATTTAGTTGAAATGATATACCGATTGTATTTCGAATATCATTTGCGAAATGATTCATAAAGTAGGAAGAACCATTATAATCGCGAATGCCGTGATACACATCATCGGTACCGACGATATCTAGCATCTCAGGTGTGAGCTTTGTTTTTTTAAACTCACTTCCGTATGAAGTTAAGCTACCATCAGGATAAATAACCCCAATTTGGTAGCCAAGCTTTGCTATTGACTGAAAGTAGGCATCCGCACTTTCTTTCGGCATTGCTTTTAAAATTTGCTGTACTTCCTGGGCTACCCCATAATTTTTTGCGTCTGTATCAGGTCGTATTTGCGATTTATAGATTTGTCCGATTAACAGCATCGACATCGTAATGCTTATGACGATGACAGCCAATGTCACGACAATATATTGCCTGTATAATGTTTTCATTTCAGTTCCTCAATTTTATAGCCGATTCCGCGTACGGTCTGAATTTTCACCTGTGCATTCACTTCTTCCAACCGGCTGCGCAGACGCTTAATATGTGTTGTCAGTGTAAAGTCATCCCCGTCATAATCATAGCCCCATACTTGTTCCATTAACTGGTCTCGCGTAAATACGACTTCCGGTCTTGAACATAATATGCCCAATAGCTCAAATTCTTTTAAAGGCAGCAGTGATACTTGCTCCCCTACTTTTACTTCATACGTTTGCCGATCGATGAGCATATTGGCAATCTTTATTTGACTTCGTTCCACTTTTTGAAAGCGCCGTAAAATCGCGCGCACTCTAAACAGCAGTTCTTTCGGTTCAAATGGCTTCACCATATAGTCGTCCGCCCCTGCCAAAAAACCTTTTTCCTTATCATCGAGTGTTGTTTTGGCAGTCAGCATCAATACAGGTACACCGATTTCAGCGAGATTTTTCGTCAAGCTTATGCCATCCATTTTCGGCATCATTACATCGACAATCGCCAAATCGACCGGCTCCTGCTGCAATAAATTTAATGCTTCCATTCCGTCACTTGCAAACAGCGCTTCGAACCCTTCTTTTTTCAAATGAATGCCAATTAATTTCCGTATAAATGCATCGTCATCTACAACTAATATCCGCATTGAAATCACCGCCTTATCTATTTTTAAGGAACTCCTATCTGCAAATACTATCCCTTATTCTATCCATAAAAAGAGACATCGAATTACTCGATGTCCCTTCATCTAACCATTACTTCTTGTCTTTTTCAAATGTTAATATCAGCATCGGTAATAACATACCGCGTACTAGGAATGTATCAATTAGAATACCTACTGCAACGATAAAGCCGAATACGAACAGATCGGCAATTGGCATTGTCATTAATGCCGCGAAAGTTGCTGCGAGTATAATACCTGCTGACGAAATAACACCGCCTGTATTACGGATAGCAATTTCAAGCGCCTGTTTCACTGTTGTGTGTTTGCGCTCTTCAAGGAATCGGGACACTAAAATAATATTGTAGTCTATACCTAGTGCAACAAGGAATATGAATGCATAGACAGGTACACGAGTACTGATTGCATCATAGCCAAATAATACATCAACTAGGAATAATCCTAATCCTAATGCCGATAAATACGACACTAAAATGGTTGCCATCATGTAAATCGGCATTTTCCAAGATTTTGTAAGGACAAATAATAATACTAAAATTAAAATTGTTTCTAAAAGGACAATTTTAATAATATCAGCATTGTTTACATTGCGCTCATCCAGCAATTTCGCTGTTGTTCCCGCAAAGTGCAGCTCACCGTCAATTCCGGCTGCCGCTAAGTAATCCGCGCTGTTTTCACGCATTTCTTCAAGCTTATCGATTGCTTCCGGATTGTATGGATTTAAATCAAAAGCCATTGTTAATTTCATTTTTGTTTCGTCTTCTGAAACAGCTGACGGGCGAACAGATGCAATTTCATCTTCTGCTAATAATGCTTCCGTTAAATCTTGCTTTTGCTGCTCTGTTAATGCCTGTTCACTCTCGACTAAAAGTGATGTAGGAGCAAGTTCCCCTTTATCAAAGCGTGACTCGACAATTTCATAGCCGACACGTGATGGCAATTCTTCAGGGAAAGATTTCACCGTATCAAACTCATAATCTAAGTTGAACACATTTAATGAAGTAATAATCATGAAGATCAGGACTAATCCACCTGATAAATAAGGTTTGTTTACAACAAACTTGGCAATTGCTCCCCAAATTCCATGTTTTACTTCTTTTGTCTCACCAAATTTCGGTACTTTCGGCCAGAATGCTTTACGGCCAAACAAGGCAAATAAAGCCGGAACTAATGTAACTGAACCTAGCATAATAACAAATACTGCTGTCCCAAAGATTGGCGCGAAGTTTTGATAGTCACGGAAATCAGCCAAGAATAGCACAAGCATTGCCGCTAACACGGTTCCGCCTGCAAAGAATACTGGCTCACCAGTTGCACGCATCGCATATTTCATTGCTTCATATTTGTTTTCATAATGGTTCAGTTCTTCACGGTAACGCGAGAACACGAATAATGAGTAATCGATTACTGCAGCAAACAATAGGATACTCATAATCGATGTGGTAGAGTTATTAATTTCTAAACCAGCTGCCCCCATTAAAGCAACCGACTGATTTACTACTTGATAAACAATTACCGTTGCAAGTAATGGAATGATCGCTAATAGCGGTGAACGGTAAATGATAATTAATAGAACTAAAATAATCCCGATTGTCGCAAATAATAGCTGTAAGTCTGCTTGTTCGAACAGTTTTACAGTATCGCCGGCAATCCCTGCTGGACCAGTAATATAAAATTGTGTATCTCCTGTTTTTTCAGCTGCTTCATTTCCGATTTCAGATGCAAAATCGTTAATTTCCGCATAAGCCGAATTTCCAAGACCTTGCTCAAGCGTCATCGGTACGATCATCGTCGATTTATCTTCCGATGTAAATCCTGCTAAAGCTTGAGGCGGCAAGTTTGAAATGTCAACAATCTGGTCAACACCTTCAATATTTTCCGCAATTACTGCATTTAAAATTTCTTTTACGCTTTCGACGTTAATTTCCCCGTTTTCATTATGGAAAACCAATATACCGGGTGTTCCTTCATCATTCGGGAAGTACTCGCTTAACTTATTTTCAGCGATAATTGATTGTGCATCATCTGGCAGTGATTGGAAGTTGGTCACTTTATATTCACTTAGCATCGGACCGGCGCTTAAGCCAATCATCAACACAAGCCAGACAATAAGTGTAATCCAGGCACCGCGTTTTGTTGAGACCCAATCTGTAATTGGATTTAAAAACTTATTCATCGATATCCTCCTTTTTAACACTTCTGCAGTATAAAGGAGCTATATGAACTTCATATAAACTTCCATTGAATCAAATCAATAGAAAAGACCAATATGTCGATTTTCCGACATTTTGGTCCTGTAACTAACTCATACCTATTTTCTATTCCGTTATGAAGACACTGTTCATAAGCTGTTTTTTATCAATTTTACCGACGGCGGTTTTCGGAAGTTCCTGCAGAAAATAGATTTGCTTCGGCACTTTATAATTGGCTAGACGTTCTTTACAATACTTTAACAGTTCCGTTTGAAGGTGTTCGGACGGATTTTCGGAAATTACAAAAGCCACTACACATTCGCCCCATTTTTCATTCGGAATACCAAGTACGGATACTTCCTGCACCGCTTCATGGGCGATTAAACATTGTTCGACTTCCTGCGGATACACATTTTCTCCGCCCGTTATAATCATTTCCTTTTTCCGGCCGACAATATAATAATCGCCGTCTTCATCAAACTTCGCCAAGTCACCTGTTTTTAACCAGCCATCCTTAAAAGTTGCACTCGTTGCCTCTTCATTTTTCCAGTAGTGTGAAAAAACATGGCTGCCTTTTAAGCAGAGTTCGCCAACTTCCCCTTCTGCACATAGCTGACCTTCTTTATTAATGATTTTCACTTCATTGAAAAGCATACTTTTCCCGATAGCGCCCTTTTTGTTCATCGCCACTTCTGCACCGATGGAAAAGTTATTCGGACCTGCTTCAGTTAACCCGTATCCTTCCTTAAAAAACAGTCCTCTTTTTTGGAAACATTCATAAATAGGCTTCGGACAAGGTGCCCCACCCGATAAAAACACCTTCACAGTGGGGAAACTGGACTGTTTAAAATACTCCGTTTCAATAATCGACTGGTACATTGTCGGTACAAATAAGGAAACCGTCGTTTTATATTCATTAATGGCCCGAACCGCTCTTTCCGGGTCAAATTTCCGGCCGATTACTACTGTTCCGCCTGCCATTAAAATCGGCAATGCAAGTGCATTTATTCCGCCTGTATGGAAAAGGGGCATATAATTCAATGTACAGTCCTTATCGTTTAACCCCCAGCTAATGACCGTATTCACCGCATTCGTAGTGACCGCTTCATATGACAGGACAACACCTTTTGGTTTACCTGTCGTCCCCCCGGTATAAATAATCATCCACGGAAGCTGGGGTTCATCACGCCACTTATATGTAGTAGGCTCAACTAATTCAGAGCTACCGCATGTTAAAAACTTGGCTGGCGAAAGCTGCATTGCACGTTCACAATGCGTATCATCCGTAATTAATAAAGCAGGTGTGCAATCGGATAAAACCGTCTGTAATTCGGATATAGACAATTTTGTATTCAACGGAACAAAAATCAGTTCGTTTAAACGACAGGCGATTAAAATGGCAAAGCTTTCAATTGAATTTTCCATCAACGTTACAACTCGGTCTCCCTGATGTAACTGCTGTTTGGAAAAAGTTCGGCTCCAGCCATACGCATGCTGCATCAGCTCTTTATATGTCCACGTCTCACCTGTTTCTAACTGAATTAAGGCTGTTTTATCCGGTGTTTGGCCTGCTCGTTTCGCAATCCAAAAGTCCAGCTGTTGCATTAGCCATCCCACCTTCTACATCATAATGCCGCCATCTACTTGCAGAACATGACCTGTAATATAACTCGATTCATCCGATGCTAAAAATAAATAAGCATTTGCGATATCTTCCGGTTTTCCTAATCGTTGGAGACTAGTAATGCCCTCCATTTGCTGAAGCACTTTTTCCGGCATTTTTTCGACCATTGGTGTTGCCGTAAATCCAGGCGCAACAGCATTTACATTGATTCCTTTACGACCAAGCTCCTTTGCCCAAGTTTTTGTCATTCCGATAATGGCCGCCTTTGTTGCGGCATAGTTTGTTTGACCAAAATTACCGTATACACCACTTACCGATGAAGTACTGATAATTTTTCCTGACCCCTGTGCGATCATATGAGGTGCTACTGCTTGAGTACAATAGTAGACACCATTTAAGTTAATTTGAATGACCTTCTCGAAGTCCTCTTCGCTCATTTTTACAAGTGTTGCATCACGGGTAATTCCCGCATTGTTTATTAAAATATCGATTTTGCCGAAACGACCAACAACTTGTTGTACCATTTCCTTTACGTCCGCCAGTTTCGATACATCAACTGCAAAGAAAGCAACATTCTCCCCCAGCTCTGCTTCAATTTTCTCGCCTTGCTGTTTGTCATAGTCTACGATGGCTACTTTTGCGCCTTCTTCCAAAAAACGCTTTACCGCTGCAAGGCCAATACCGCCCGCACCACCTGTAATAATTGCTACTTTATTTTCTAAACGCATATAGCCCCGACTCCTTTTAAGATAATATAAATTCCTCGATTGCCTCTTTCGTTTCATCCAGACAATCGACTAGCGGTGAGTGTCCGCAGTTTGCCAGCTTCATAATTTGGGCCCGGCCCCCAAAATCCTCGATAATTTCGGTTGTCATTGCCCCGTTCACTACAAAGTCACGGTCGCCGTATAAAACAAATACAGGAATGTGAATATCTTTCACCTGGTTCGTTCCTTTTGCGATTTCATTATCGACCGCACTTATATTGAATGTATTTAATGCATGGTACACATCGGCCAAATTACGCTGTGTCAGCATGTCGTCCACATATTGCTCATAGCGCGCTTCGTCCGGCTGTTTCTGCGTATAAATAGCACTGTTCCATACAAATTTCAGCCCGTCGCGGTTTTTCGTATCATACATTTGCTGCATCGGAATTGTTTTGACAGGGTCCTGCTCAATTTGCTCGATTGTTGATAAGCGCTTTGAAAGATCCGGTGTGCCGTCCGCATTTGAACTATAAAATGGATACCCGCGTGTTGAACCGGAAGCAAATAAGACGAGCTTTTTACTGTATCCCGGGTAATCTGCACAAAACTGCATCGCCACATTACCGCCTGTAGACCAGCCGACAATTGTAAAGTCCTTCAGCTCAAGAGCATCAACGAAAAGCTTAATATCATCGCTGAAATCTTTGATCGAAGTAATCCGTTTGTTGTACGTCGATTCCCCAAAGCCGCGCATATCGACCGCATAAATGGTGAATCGTTCATCCATTGATTCCATCAGCAAATCCCAATGCTTCGAACTTGTCATGTTGCCATGAACTAACAGAACAAGTTCATCGCCGCCTTCTCGTTTCCGATAAGATAAAGTTTCACCATTCGATAACTCCACTTTTGCTAAAACATCCAGTTTATTCATATTAAGCCCCCCACTTTACTGTAATGGCACCCCATGCATAACCGATACCTGCACTCACTAATGAAACAATTTGCCCTTCCTGCAGCTTCCCTTCTTTACGCGCGAGGCAAAGAGATAAAATCTGATCGATTTGCCCGATATGTCCGTAACGTGATAGATAAATCGAATTTTCTTCTGAAAGGCCGAGCTCTTTTAACACATAGTCATGTGCAGACTTTTTCATATGGAGCATCGCAACATAATGTAAATTATTTTCGCTATATCCACTTTTCTGCAGTGACTGGCGAATCACCTTTAAAAAATTGCTTAATGATTTCTGCTCCAAACGAAGCTTCATACCATCAGGATCGAGAACGTCCAATATATAGCGCCCTTCCCGAATATGATCAACCGTCAAAGGTTCCTTTGTACCTCCAACCGGAACAACGACATCTTCCGAAAATGAACCGTCTGTAATAAGCGAGGCTTCCAGTACTTCGTGTCCGCCCACGTTCTTTTGTAAAATCATCGCACCTGCACCTGCGCCTAAATTGAACATAAAACGTGTCCGCTCATTTTCATAATCGATAAAATCATGGTTGCGGTACCCGCCAGCCAATAGCACGGTTTTGACGGAATCATCGGCTAGCATTAAGCTTTTCGCCACTTTCATCGCCATAATGGCTGTACCGCAACGAAGCTGGACATCGAACGCCCAAGCATTCACCGCCCCGATTTCTTCCTGAATTTTAATCGCAGCCGTCCATAACGGGTACTCTTTATGCTCTTCCCCGATATAAATAACGACATCAATATCTTTTGCATCCACTTGCGCTTCGGAAATCGCTTCCTTTGCCGCTTTGACACTCATTTCAACCGGATGATCATTTGGACCGGCAACGACCTTTTCAATAATGCCCATTTTCGTTTCAACGACAGCTGCTGGGATATTTGCCTTCTCCGCAATTTGGGCACCGGTCATTCTTCCTTCAGGTAAATACATTCCTAATCCAGTTATTCCGATCATCGTTGTATCTCCTTTTCGCGAAGCTTAACAGATGCCTTTGTTTTTTGTCCCTTTTTCATCTTCCACTCATGGTAGCGCATTGAGACCGTACCGACGATGCCTCGCGGGAAGAAGATAACCGCTAAAATGTACAGAATACCGAAGAAGATAATCCAGCGTTCAAAAATCGGATAGTCTCTTGCAAGACCTGATAAGTAATGCTGAGCAAACTCGATGACACCTGCACCAATGATTGGCCCGATTAACGTCCCGACTCCGCCGATGATCGTCATCATCAGTGCGTCGAGTGTAATGTCCATTGTCAGCACACTCGTATTGACGAAGCGCAGCGATATCGCATAAAGCGAACCTGCCAAACTTGCAACGGCACCCGCAATAACGGAAGCGATGATTTTATAGCCTAACGTTTTAAATCCGAGCGAGCGTGTACGTTGCTCATTTTCACGAATCGCTACAAGCACTTTTCCGAATGGTGACGCAACAATTCGTTTCAGTAAAATGAAAATGACAACGAGGCAAATGAGTACTAAAAAGTAAAAATACAGTCGCTCACGAAACAGTTCCGGTGCACGGAATGTAAACCCGTCATTCCCTTTCGTTACCGTACGCCACTTTTCCGCCAGCACTAAAAACAACCCTGAAATCGCTAACGTAAACATTGCATAAAAGTGACTTTTCAAACGGAGCGTCAATGCACCGCTTATTACACTAATAATTGCGGATAGCACGATACCGACTACAATCGAAGCAGCGAATATACCGATTGACGGACCGAAATCGCTCAGCATGATCGCGGTCGTATACGCACCAATCCCGAAAAACATCGCATGACCGAATGAAATAATGCCCGTGTAACCTAGTAAAATATCGTAACTCATCGCAAGTATTGCAAAAATACAAAACTGCGTTAATAAAATTGTCATCGTTCGAGAATCGAGTACAAACGGTAATACGGCCATGATTCCTACTGCGACTGCATACACTAAATTTGATTTTGATAAAATTAATGGCTGTTTTAACATTGAATCACCCCTTCGCAACCGTGAATAAGCCTTGTGGACGGAAAATCAGGACACTTGCCATTAAAATCATATTGACCGCAACAGATAGAAACGGCACATAATACGCCATAAAACTTCCGGCAAGCCCTACTAAAATCGCTGCCATCAATGAACCTTGGAAACTTCCCATTCCACCGATGACTACAACGATAAATCCTAAAATCGCATATTCCATGCCCATTTCCGCATACACAACCCCTGAATACGGAGCCATCAGCATTCCGCCTAATGCCGCTAGTGCCGCACCGCACATAAAGACAAGTAAAAATACACGCTTAATATTGATACCTAGTGCCTGTGTCATTTCCCTGTTCATAACACCAGCCCGAACAATTAATCCGATTTTCGTACGATTTAAAATGAAGTACAGAACACCGAATAAAGCAAACCCTACAACGATAATGAAAATCCGGTATTTAATAATCGTCAAATCGCCAATTTGCCAGCTGCCCGCCAAGTAAGAAGGAACTTTAACAGGTACACCGTTTGGCCCGAATACGACCTTGATCATTTCCTGCAGCACGAGCATGAACCCGAGCGTAATCAGAATTTGCTGTACGTGATTTCCGTAAACCGGCTTAATAATGAGCTTTTCTGTAATAAATCCAAGAACTAGACCTGTAAGAATCGCGACTATAATTCCGACTATAAAACTGTTGCTCCATAAATAGGTGAACACCCCTGTATAGGCACCCCATACGAACAGTCCGCCATGCGCAAAGTTCAGTACGTCCATTAGCCCGAATATAAGCGTCAATCCGGCTGCCAGTAAGAAAATAAGCATTCCTGTCGCTAGTCCATTGATTGTTAAACTGATTATTAGTTCCATCCGCTTCCCCTCCTCATCCGATTCCTAAATATTTACGCTTAAGCTGTTCGTCTTCGATTAAACCTTGCATTTCCCCTGATTGCACAGTCCGCCCGTCATCGATCAATGTGAATGTATCGCCGATTTTACTCGCCATCATAAAGTTCTGTTCGACAAGCACGATCGATGTATGCTTTTTCATTTCCGTAATAGCTTCCATTACTTTCTCGATTACAATTGGCGCAAGACCTTTGGATGGTTCGTCGATTAGCAGCAGCTTGCTGTCGTTGACGAAAGCCCTTGCCATCGCAAGCATTTGTTTTTGACCACCCGATAAATTGCCGCCTTGCTTTTTCCAGAACTTCTTCAAATCCGGGAATAACTCTAAAATGTATGCCTGCTTTTGCATTGTCGCATCCGTTTCTTTGCGGATTGCCACTTTCATGTTTTCTTCTACTGTCAGCTGCCCGAAAATGCCTTGATCCTCAGGCACATAGCCAATACCGCTATTCGCAATATCATATGGCGTCATTTTCGTAATATCTTTCCCATCGAATTGAACCGACCCTTTTGCTGCCGGCGTTAATCCCATAATCGTGCGGAGTGTCGTCGTTTTCCCAGCACCGTTCCGCCCCAGTAAAACCGAAACTTCCCCCGCCTTCGCTTCAAAGTTGATGCCCTGCAAAATATGATATTGAGAAATAAAGGTCTCCACACGCTCCAGCGTTAAAATATTACTCATATGCAAGGCCTCCTAAATACGCTTGTTGTACTGTTTCATTGTTCATAATTTCTTCCGGCGACCCGTCTGCTAACAGCGTACCGTTGAACAGCACCATAATCGAATCGGACAGGTCGATAATCATATCCATTTTGTGCTCGATCAGTAAAATCGTTTTATCGCCGCGCTCCTTAATCGAACGAATCACATCCAATATTGCAGGGACTTCTTCCAATGACATGCCGGCTGTCGGCTCATCCAATAGTAAAATTTCAGTATCAAGTGCCAGTAACATTCCGATTTCCAGTTTCCTTTTTTCACCGTGGGAAAGCTGATTCGCCACCTGATGCATTTTGTCGGTTAATAGCACTTGTTCCAAAATTTCAACCGCTTCATTTGTAATCTCTTTATATTTCAAAAAATGATTAAGCATATGGAAGCGCACTTTTCGTTTCGATTGCACGGCAAGGCGCACATTTTCCAGCACTGTTAAGTTCGGAAACACATTCGTAATCTGAAATGACCTTCCAATCCCTAATCGCGTCCGGTCTACCGATGACTTTTTTTGAAGTGATTGCCCTTTAAAGAACACATCGCCTTCTGTCGGCTCCAGCTCACCGCTAATTAAATTGAAGAAAGTCGTTTTCCCCGCACCGTTTGGCCCAATAATCGATTTAAAATGCTTTGCTGTCATTTCAAAATTAATGCCGTCCACCGCTTTATGCTCGCCGAATTTAATCGATAAATTGTTTGTCTTTAAAATCGGTTCCATCATCTCACCCTCTCGTAGTTGATTTCCTAGTGCTTCTTATAACAAAAGGCTGTCTTGAAAGTTCAACACTTTTTAGACAGCCTCACTTATTTACTAGTTTAAAATAGGAGGTTCCGTTTCTTCTGGCAGTAATTCACGTAGCAATACCGGTACCGGATAGTCAAAATCCGCTACTTTTTCAAGGCGAATTGCGTACATAGTCTGCAATGCCTGGTGGTCTTCTTCACGGAATGTCATCGTTCCTTTCGGTGTTTCAAATGACATACCTTCCATTAATGGAATTAACGTATTCCCATCCGCATCTCCACCTGATGCTTTCAGTGCTTCTACAATCGCAACTGCCGCCGTAAATCCGCCCGGTGTAAATAAATCAGGAACTTCACCGTTGAAACGTGCTTTATGTTCTTCTACTAACCAATCATTCACTTCATTTTTCGGTAGTGTATGGTGGTATACAGAGAACCCTTCCATTCCAACTAATGGCTCCATAAACTGAAGTGCAATAATGTCCGGTGCACCCGTTGAAATTTTAATGCCTTTTTCCTGCAGTTTTAAGTCCGCAATTTGATTCCAAGGAGAGTTCGCACCCGCCCATACTACGAATAAGAAATCCGGTTTCGCATCAATAATTTTTTGCAAGTTAGACGTGAAGTCTGTTGCAGCCGGATCTGCATATTCTTCTAATACAATTTCAGCACCTAAACCTTCAGCTGCTGCTTTAAATGCCGATACACCATCCCAACCGAATGAATAATCCGGTGCGAACGTTGCGATTTTTACACCTTCTCCAGCAATTGCCGCTGCTGCTGCATAGGCATCCTGTGAAGAGTTACGCGCCGTTCTGAAAATGTACGGGTTAAATTCCGAACCTGTAATACTGTCAGCTACTGCTGGTTCTACAATCATAATTTTCTCGTATTCTTCTGCTAGTGGAAGTACCGCCAATGTGTCACCTGAACTTGATGAACCAACTAAGAAATCAACCGCGTCATCCTCTAATAGCTTCGTCGCCTTCTGAACAGCTACTTCAGGCTTCGTTTCTGTATCTTCCCAAACAACTTCGATTTTACGACCTTCCACTTCCATCGTGCCTTCAGTCGCATATTCAAGACCTAACTCGAATCCGTTTTTCGTCTGCTTCCCATATGATTCAAGAGCTCCCGTCAACGATGCCAGTACACCGACTTTAATCGGAGTTGTGGATGCAGCTGTCTCCGTTGTTCCGCTCTCTCCTTGCTCAGCTGAATTTGTAGTTGATGAATCATCGCCGTCTGTTGAATCACTGTTACATGCAACCAATAAGAAAATCGATAATACCGCAAAAATTAACCATAAACGCTTTTTCATTCAATGTCCCTCCTAGCAAAATTTTCAGCATAGCTATTTGCTTAACCGTAATGTAACATCGCGAAGTTACAAATGAGTTACATTTGAGGAGAAGGGCCTGGGAAGCGGGAAATGCGGAGGTTAGTTCTAATAAAAGCCGAATCGTACTAATAGAGGTTGGTTTCTTCTAATAAAAATGAATTTGTTCTAATAAAAAATAATTTGTTCTAATATAATTGCGATCTTCTAATATATCGTGCGGTTGTTCTAATATCAGTTCGAAATGTTCGAATATCGGTGCTCAATCTTCTAATATCCGACCGCCTTGTTCTAATAAGCGGTTCATTTGTTCTAATAAAATTACAGTAAGGACTTTTTCCACCTCATTTACAGGTAATCAAGGCTACATTTCAGCTTTCTTTCAAACATCTTCTAATATGTTCTTCATTTCTTCTAATATCCCTCGAACTTCTTCTAATAACGCAATCAAATATTCTAATAAAACCGCGCTGTCACCCTAATAAAAAAAGCCATGTTGACATGAATCTTCAACATAGCTCTCCATCTATTTATTCACATCTTCAATACAAGCTCATACAGTCGCTCGGTCGGTTCCATCGGCGTGATCTTATATTGGTCGTCCAGTACATCTACACAGCGCTCATAATATTTGATTGCTTCCCGGCGGTTCCCTAAATAGTAATGACCGAGCATTAATAGCCGGTAGCCTTCTTCATGACCATCATCCAGCGCAATAATTCGGTCTGCCCAACGGATCACTTTCTCAAACTGCTGCAGGCGAACGTAGTTTTGGGCGACACGCTCTAAAATGAGCAGTATTTGTTCATTATAATGCGCCTGAATAGGTTCCAGCCATTCCCGTTCCATGTCAGAACAGAACTCTCCATCCACAAGCCGCATCGCCAGCTTCAGCCATTCATTTGAAAGCTTGGCTGTTTTTTCTTCCAGTCCGCGCTCCACATAATACGTGAAATGGGCAACATCACTATGAATCCAGCGATCTTCCAATTTATATAAATGCTGATGGCGTTTAATAAAATTGCTTTCCTCACGCGCTGATCTTGTCGGCTCCAATGTTTTTAACATCGCATTAAAAACAACTTTAAAATCCCGCTGCATCGCTTCTTCGTCCTGCTGCCAAATCGCATCGCAAATTTGCTGGCGCGATACAAACTGCTCCCGGTGAATATATAAATACAAAAACAGTTCCTTCGCTTTCAACCGCTTCCACTCTTTATCCGGAATCATTTCATTTTCACGGTAAATTTGCACAGGACCAAATAACGTCAACGATAGCTCCGTACTTGGCGCTGCATTTACATTTAACTGGCTAAATACGAGTGCCTCCTGCTGCAGCTGTTTTGCGAGTTGAACAAATACGATTAAATAACGCGGTCCAAAAAGGGTTTTTTTCTCCATGAAAAACGGATAGTAACTCACACATAATTCCCAAAATCGATGATGATATATTAATGCGTTTTCCTGATCATTTAATTTGGCATAACAATACGCCAGCCAAAATGAACAGATCATCTGGCCATACGTATCCTCACTGCGCTCATAATAAGACAGTGCCTGTTTTGCTGTATCGATCGCTTCTTCAAATTGACTGTTTTCTGCCAGCACTTTCGTCAATGCCGTCAACAGCAACGCCGACATCCAGAAATCCTGTACTTTATTCGTTTCCCTCAGTCCGATTTGTGCATGGCGCTTCGCCTCAAATACATTATCGCGGTGATATAAAATAAGCCCCATATAACACTCGGCAGTAATGCGCTTTACATGAATGAGATTGAGGAGCTCAAGCGTTTCATCAAAACAGCCTTTCGCACGTTCAAAATCTTTCATCTCCATATTCAGCAATGCCAGCCCTTTACGCAGCTTTGTCAGCGCAAGTGTATATGGCATATCGACGAGTGCTTCTTTTCCGCCTTCAATAATTCGGCTATAGGCCTGCGTATTTTCACCCATCAATACATCGATCAAAACAAGAAGTAGATCGGTCGTGCGGTGTGCTTCTTCCCATTGGAACGGCTTGGAAACACGCATATTCAGCAACTCTTTCGCTTTATCCAGCTGACCGTGGCGCAAATAAAGACGTGCATCGATATTGTTAATGCTTAACTGCAGGTTTTGAGACTGGCTCCAGCGCAGTGCCTCCCCCGCTTTCCCTAAGTTAATCAGGTTTTCGGTGTATAAACTATTAATAAGATGCCGTTCTGTCTCACTCACATCTACTTCATTCAATAAGCTGATCGCCTGCTGTAGATGATGTTCCGCAAAAACCGGCTGAAGTGTATCCAAATAAATATTGGCCAGCCCAAACTGTGAACGCATTAAAAATAACCGGTCCTGCTGCAGCTGCGCTTTTATAAAGCATTCATTGTATGCATTCTTTGCCCGTTCATATTGTGCGCGGTAACGCTGACATTCCCCTTCATAATAAAGAAGCTGATAAGGTTTTTCTTCAATCGCAAAATCCTTCAGCCGTTCCAGTAAAAATTCAAATTGCCCTGCTTCAATAAACTGTGGCGCAAATTGCATCAGTAACTCGATATAGTACCGGTTGTTTTTCAGCTGGGTTGCATGTGTAACCGCTAATACACCTAAATTTTGATCGGCGTAATACCGTGCCGCCTGTTCATGATATTCCTCATGCAAATCCGGATAATATTCACTCAGCCGCTGCTGTAGAAACTGTTGAAACAGTGCATGGAAACGGTATTTTGTTCCCCCTGCCAATGGTGTGATAAATGCAAGCTCCTCCAACTTCGGCTTCACCTGCTGGATCCATTCCGTTCCATAAAGTTCTGTAATGACATCAAGCGAAATCACTTGATGAATGCCCAACTTAAGAAGCTGAAGCTGCAGTTGCTCATCCAGCTTATCGAATACTTCCGCGGAAAGGTACGCAAAGAAATTCCCGACCGATCCTTCCGCGATATCGATGAGCTGTTCCTGACTATATTTCGCTTTATAGCCAAGCAGCATAACCGCCATCGCCCAGCCTTCAGTCATTTGCATAATGAATTCGCTTTGTTCGTCCGTTATTTGCCGATCAAAAAATGCTTCAAATAAATATTGAACATCTTCTTCCGCAAAAGTAAATTCCGGCTCCAAACATTCTATCAGCTGATTATTCATACGTAGCGTCAACAAACAGCTCCACTCAGGCATTTTCCTCGTTGCGACAATGATATGGAGGTTGGCAGGTAAAAATTGAAGCAGCTGATTCATAATGTAGTTGATCGGAAAGACGTGTGACACATGGTGATAATCGTCCAGTACAATTAAAAAAGGTTCTTTTATATGATGCAGCTCATTGGCGATCTGTTTTGAAAGCTGCAGTAACTCTTCCATATTATGAAACTTTAATGTCTCATCCCAACCTTTTAACTTTTCGCCGAACGATGGGAAATGCTGCTGAATACTATAGATAAAATGACGTAAAAACGGAAATATAGAGTCATCATCCGGCGTAATCTGATACCAGGAGGATTTTGTTTTCTGGTCGTTCAAAAATTGACTAATAAGCGATGTTTTCCCGTAACCTGCGCTACTATGTAAAATGGTACACTTTGCATGCGGCCAATCCGAAAGCTTTTTCATTAATTTTGCTCGTCTTAAATAGTTGTTGACTGGTGTCGGAGGTATAAGTTTCGAGACAAAAATATGTTGCTCCATGCTTCCCACCCCATCTGTAGTTAATTACAAATATATTAACATAAAGCAGAAAATTATTCTTAAAAATACAGAATTTAGATAAAACGTGATTAATATATAGTATATTAATCTTTCGTGTTGAATATTATATCTACTTAAAGAAAATAAAAAATCCTCCAGGTTATCCTAGAGAATTTTGTCCAATAGTATTAGTAAAATCATTATAGTAGCAGCAATTGCCATGAAACCGAAGAAAAAATAGCCGATTATCCGGATCGGTTTGGGCATTTGCTTCATATTATAAGAATTTGGTGAACCTACATGCTTTTGATAATGCTCATCCGCATCATTGAACGGCTTTTTCTCCATCAAAATCACTCCTTCCCTTTTCTTATATATACTATTTTTCCGTACAGAAAGTTTCAAATATGTAACAGCTATATTCTTCATTATCTAGCTCCTCATGTATGAAAACCTGTATGAAAATGAATTAAATATATCATTTTTATATAGAAATGAAAGCGAAACCAATGCCTATAAATATAGATTTCACGGGATTTATTGCAATTTCGACAAGATGTTATCTCTTCAAAAAACACTTTACTTAATTTTCTGAATATTTTATAATTATGAAAAGGAGTTGATACACATGCCAAACTATACTTACATTGCATCTGACGAAAATGACGTATCTTACCTATACGAAGATAACGGTGATTGCTACGATCTAGATTGCTTTGACGACAATGATATTTAAAGGAGTATTCATACGACATGGACGGAATTAAATCGATAAAGGATGTGGCGATTAACTGATTATCGCCACATCCTTTATTATTTTACATATTGTATCAGCCAGTCTAGCCCATCCGCTTTCATCGATATACCGATATAGCCTGATTTAAGAAGCTGCTGCTGCGCCTCTGTATTTTCCATTGGGACAAACTGCTGTTCAGTCCACTCATACTCCTTATAAGGAAGTGACTTCATAAATACATAGCGCAGTTTCCCGCCATACTTCAGCTTCAATGCTGCTATATGCATATTTTGCGAAAACTTGTCCTTTAAACTTGCGATATTGCCTGGCATGACCGTTGCACAAACTGTATTAAATTTCGATTCATCCACTTGCTGCATAATGATGTCCGCCATCGTACGCTGCAGACGATAACCGCGATAATCTGGATGGACATTGGAAATTTCCTGATACAGCACTTTTCGCAGTTCTTCCTCTGTTTTCAAGCCAATATCATAGCCTAAATGTTCTTCATCAATCATTGGTTCCAGCAGTGCCCGGAATGCAATTAGCTTTCCTTCAACGAAAACCCCGATCATCAGCCCGTTCCCGATTAAAATAAAGCTCAGCTCTTCATGATCAAGCGGCTGCAATATTGCTTTATCCGGCAGTGCATCGACTACCTCCTGCTGCAAAGTGATCAGTTCCGGAATATGTGTTTCATCCAATAAATACACTTCATATTGTTCATTCCCTAATAATCCTGTTGCGATCATTTACTGCACCACACTATGTTCACGTGTTAAGTCCGCTAAAACCGATTCGTCCACATCGACACCTAACCCTGCCCGCTCATTCAACTGAATAAAAGGAACATTATATTGAAGGTTTCCGATATCTTTCGAGAATTTTAACGGTCCGGTTAACTCTACACTCGTAAATACTTTGTTCGAAAATGCAACATGGAAACCTGCAGCAGAACCAACCGACGACTCGACCATTGAACCGATTTGGCATTCAATTCCCGCCATTTCCGCCATATGGGCAAGCTTCATCGCGGGATACATTCCTCCACACTTCATCAATTTAATATTCACTTTATCCGCTGCACGCTTCGCAATAATTTCGCGCATTTCACGTACACCGCGTAAACCTTCGTCAATCATGACAGGAATCGATGTTTTCGATTTAATTTCAACCATGCCATCAATATCATCTGCACGTACCGGCTGTTCAAGCCAGTCGATGTTCAATTTCTCCAGCTCACGAACGGCTTGCATCGTTGTCGAACTGTTTACCCAACCTTGGTTAACATCAACGCGAATCGCAATTTTCTCCCCGACACGTTCACGTACTGCTTTTATGCGGGCAACATCACTGGCTACATCGCGTCCGACTTTCATTTTAAATGAGTTGTATCCCATTTCCACACGTTCTGCTGCTTCATTTGCCATCTTTTCAGGTGTTCCGATGCTTAACACATGTGTGATCGGGAACTTCTCATAGTAACGTCCGCCTGTTAACTGGTAGGCAGGCACTCCAAGTTTTTTCCCAGTCAGATCAAAGCAAGCGATATCGATTGCCGCTTTGGCAGCCGGAGCACTGTAGATAAGCGCATCCATTTTGGCGTGGATCTTTTCAAAATTCATTGGGTTTTCCCCAATCATTGCTGGTGCCAGCGTATGTTTTAATACAGCATACGTGCCTTCCAACGTTTCACTTGTCACATGTTCATCCGGCACTGCTTCTCCCCAGCCGACTAAACCGCATTGTGATGTCATCTTTACAATAATGGACGGCATGTTCGGATAAGTTCCGTAACTTACGATAAACGGTTCAATTAACGGTAACTCAATATTAAATAATTCAATTGATTTGATTTGCATTGTTTGTTGTTCTCCTTCATTACTCCGGACGCTTCATTGTGAATTGCGCACCGATTTTTGCATAGTCACTTCCAGCAAGACGGCTGATCGCGCCAAGCCCTTCCGGATCTATTCGACCTTCTTCATACAGACTTTCTTCTATATGATAGTACACGACTTTTCCGATAATCAGATCACAGCCGACAGTTTCATCATCGCCGCCAAGTTCCAGTGCTTTTTCAAGGACACATTCCAGTCGGACTTTCGCTTCCTTCACACCCGGGACATCGATTTTTTCGCTCTTTACTAATGTCATTCCCGCAAGTACTACTTCACTTTCGTTTGGCGACAAGTTCGCTGCAGTTTCATTTACTTGCTTTACATTATCAGTATCGACAATATGAACAACAAATTGCTCATTTTCACAAATATTTCTCGCTGTATCTTTTTGTTCCCCTTTTTTTCGTTGGATACTTACCGAAATCATCGGCGGATTTGAAGACACAATATTGAAGAAACTAAAGGGTGCCGCGTTTACAACACCTTCTTTGGAAACGGATGTGACAAATGCAATCGGTCTTGGAATAATGGAACCAATCAAAAACTTATAATTTTCACGTTCGGATAATAGTTTTGGATCTATTTTCTTCATAAAAATTCGCCTCTTTTCTTATCACTAATTTGACTTTAGAGAACAGAACGTAACACGTCAAATAATTTCTTTAAGTATAAATAGAGGCTAAGCATTTTTATACATATCCCTCCAGTTCCATTTTTTATGTGAATTTCAGCCCCTATTTACAGGATTTTTTAAGGTAAATAAAGTAAAGAATCTCCTTCATCTCTCGAAAAAATTTCTTTTTTAATCAAAATTCTTCGGCGTAACTTCAAAAATTCTATAATAACTCAACTGTTATAAACAGTTTCACCTAATTCTTTTAAATTAATAATAACAATAGTTTTTCAGGGCTAATTTGTAAGCAAAACGTTGATTTATCAATGCATAAAGTATTTTTCGAGTTAATTTCACGTGTATTAGTAACTGTTATATTATGAATCCAAAAGTATTTTCAGTTCATCTCATTTAAGCATATAAGAGAAAAAATGAGCACAATTAAGTATTTTTAGTTATTTAAATACGATTTATTATAGTTTACAATATTATCCTCTTCTTCAAAGATTGTTATACTGAACTAATACTAAAACCTTGCAAAACCTTGATTTATCAACGTTATTACGCATTTTGACCATCAAAAAATATTTACTTTAAGCACAATTTCATTACACGAAAGAGAAATATATGTTTTTTCGAGATAATTATTTCTAGTAAATTCTACTTGCGCAAAATAATAAGTTAGTGTTAAGTTTATGTACATGGACGTTCATATTTTTGACATAACTACTCCAAGTAGAGAAATGTCGTATAACTGATATTTATTTTTGTGTGAGGGGGAATATTTTTGAAAAAGAATCGTTGGTTAATTGCTGCATCAGCAATCGCTATTCACCTTTCAATCGGTGGAGCTTATGCATACAGTGTGTATAAAAATCCAATCGCCGCAGAGCTTGGGTGGGATGCATCGCAAATTACAATCGCGTTTACAATTATGATGGGGTTAGCAGGTTTTGCTGCCGCACTATTTGGTAGTACAGTAGAGAAATTAGGACCGAGAAAAGCGGCGATGGTTGCTGCAGTACTTTTTGGTTTAGGTCAAGGTGGCGCAGGGATTGCCATCGCTATGGATTCGGTTGTTTTATATTGGTTAACTTACGGGTTATTAAGCGGTCTCGGGATGGGGATCGGTTATATCGCTCCAGTATCAACACTTGTTAAATGGTTCCCTAACCGTCGTGGTTTAGCGACAGGGATGGCTGTATTAGGATTCGGTTCAGGTGCATTAATTACAGCGCCGGTTGCCGTAAGTCTAATGGATGCTGTAGGAATTTCTAACACGTACTTTATTTTAGGTATTAGCTATTTTGTATTAATGATGATTGGCGCACTTTACATCGCTCCACCTAAACCAGGTGAAGTAGAGGAAGCTGTCGCTACAGGTAAAACAAAAGCTCAGGAAATCGCTCAAATGTCAGCACGTGAAGCTGTTCGTACGAAGCAGTTCTGGATGCTTTGGGCAATGCACTTAATTAACGTTACATCTGGTTTAATGATGATTTCCGTTGCTTCGCCAATGTCTCAGGAAATTGCGGGCTTATCAGTAGCTGCGGCTGCAACAATGGTTGGGTTAATGGGATTATTCAATGGTGGCGGTCGTTTACTATGGGCTGCTGGATCTGACTATATCGGTCGTTCTAACGTCTTCGTGATCTTCTTCACGATTCAGCTGATTGCCTTTATTACATTACCGTTTACGACAAATGCACTTCTTTTACAACTATTCATTTTCTTAGTAGTTAGTTGTTACGGCGGTGGCTTCTCGAACTTACCAGCATTTGCGAGTGATTTATTCGGTACGAAGCAACTTGGCGTAATTCACGGTTATTTATTAACAACTTGGTCACTTGGTGGTATTTTTGGTCCGATTATCGTATCAACAATTCACGAAGCGACAAACAGCTATATTCCAGTGTTCTATTTATTCAGCTTCTTAATCGCAATTTCTTTAGGTATTTCTTTACTATTACGTTCAGATTTAAACAAAAAGAAAAAACAGCGTGCACAAGAAGAAGCAATTGCCAACAGCAAAGGGAAACAGGGAGCACCTGCTCATTCATAAGGGGATTATATAGAGATGAACGGAAGTATTTTACTTCCGGTTCATCTCTTTTTATTTTCTTCTCATTTCTGCAAGTATTTTCTCTATTACTCTTGAATTTAACAGTGTTACAATCAACGTAAGGGATGTTTTTCCAGGGGGGATGTTCATGAACCGTCAACATTTCAGTGTTATTTTAGGGGGAATTTTATTATTAGCTGTTGCTATGGGGATTAGCCGTTTTGCTTTCACACCGATTTTACCGTTCATGCGTGTTGATGAAAACTTATCATTTTCACAAGGCGGTTGGCTCGCATCAAGCAATTACATCGGATACTTCATCGGCGCTTTAGGGGCCGGCTTTGTATTTAAGTCAAAAAAGAACTTCCTATTAATAAATGTTTTTCTGAATGTATTCTCCATCATTTTAATGGGATTGGTTGAATCTTATTTAATCTGGATAGTGTTACGTTTTATCGCCGGCTTAACGAGCGGCTTTATATTTGTTCTAACCTCTAGTATTGTAATGGATTATTTAGCGGCAAATCTTTTAACGCGCTGGAGCGGCTTTTTGTTTAGCGGGATTGGATTGGGTATCGCGTTATCGGGTCTTTTCGTACCATTTTTCGAAGCCAGCTTTAATTGGCAAGGTTCATGGCTTGGGCTTGGTGCATTATCCATCTTATTTTTAATAACGACAACTTTTTTATGGCGGCATTTAACCGTTGCAAATCATATAAAAGAACCAAAGTCTGCGGACAACAATATTTGGCGCGGCTTTATGCCATGGCTGATTATCGCATATGGCTTGGAAGGACTCGGCTATATTATTACAGGCACTTTTTTAGTCGACATTATTTATAATATCGAATCATTACGTGCCTATGCCGGCTATAGTTGGGTACTGGCCGGGCTCGCTGCTATTCCGTCGGCACCAATCTGGATGAAGTGCATGTCCCGCTTCTCTCCGGTTTCGATGATGACTACCGCCTATTCTTTGCAGATCATCGGAATTCTGCTTCCTGTTTTAACACAATCAGCATGGAGCGTACTCGTATCGGCAATGTCGTTTGGTTTTACGTTTGTCGGACTCGTAACGATGTCGACTTCCTATTCCAGACAGCTGTTTCCAAAGCAAAGCAATTATGTCGTATCGGTACTGACTACGTTCTATGCGATCGGGCAAATTATCGGACCAGTCATCGCGTCTCGTCTTGAAACGCATTTCCATACGTATAAAGCACCCCTGCTGTTTGCAGGCGGCACCGTGACACTCGCACTTGTCCTGTTACTCTTCGGCTATTTCTACAGCAGGAAAAGTCCTGTTCATCTAGCCACGGATATGAAATATTGAATGTACATCACATCTCATGAGTTATTGGGGTGTGATTTTTTCTCGTCCCTAAAATAATTTACCCCTATCCCCCATTAATGGTACGATACCGATAACATTATACTTCGGAGGACACTCTATGGAAGAAAAACATTACTCAATCGGTGAGGTTTCCAAACTGACGAATATCTCTATTCAAACATTACGCTACTACGATCAGATCGGCTTATTCAAACCTTCCTATGTCGATCCTAAAACAAATTACCGCTACTACAAAGACTCGCAATTTTATCATTTGGACATTATTAAATCATTGAAGTATATCGGTGTGTCATTGGAGGAAATTAAAGCAGCGCAGCAGTTTACCCCTGCCGAGCTCCTCTCCTTTTTGCAGCAGCAGGAAAGTGTCATTGAACAGCAAATGACTCGCATGTACGAAATTCAGCAGTCCTTGTATAAAACGAAAAGGCAGATGGAAGAACAACTCGCAATCGATGTGATGGATACGGTCTATTTCAAAAATGAAGAAGCGGTACGTATTTTATCGATTGAAACAAACGAACTGACACCGTACTATATTCCAAATACGTACTACAGTTCCTTAATTAAAACTTTGGAAGTTGAAAACAGCTTGCTGAGCAATCGGTACGGATGTATTTTTCCTTACGAGCAATACGACAGCCTGGATGACCTGCATTACAGTCATGTTTTCACGCCTCTTATTACAGACCGGTATATTACCCATTTAACATCTGATATGGACGTGAAAACGATACCTGCCGGACGCTACGTATGCATTGCATTCATTTTTGAACGGGATACGTATTTAACACAATATCAAAAGCTTTATCACTATATAGAAGAGCATCAGTTACAGGTTGTTCCGGTTGTCTATGAAATCTTCATGCCCCTTAACTATTCTCCAAACGAAGAAGACCAGTTTATTGTGGAATTAAAAATTAAGCTACTTTAACTAATTTTACTTTTACTTAAATCTGTTCTATTGACTCTATAGCTACTGTAGGGTTTATGTTAGGAAGTGCGGATTAATGATTTTTCACAACTTAATAAGGAGCAATAACAATGAAAGACTATAAAATAACATTAGGGTTACTATTATTAAACCTGTTCATCGCTTTTCTCGGAATCGGTTTAGTAATACCGGTACTCCCAACTTTGATGAATGAACTGCAATTAAGCGGACAGGTTATCGGCTATTTAACAGCAGCATTCGCAATTGCACAACTGATTGTTTCACCGCTCGCTGGTAAAGCGGTTGATAAATACGGACGTAAAATTATGATCGTCCTCGGATTATTTATTTTCGGTATTTCGGAATTTCTATTCGGTTTAGGAAAGACGATTGAAGTTCTTTTCATTTCCCGTGTATTGGGCGGGATCAGTGCGGCATTTATTATGCCTGCTGTAACAGCATTTATTGCAGACATCACGACAATGGAAACACGTCCAAAAGCGCTTGGCTACATGAGTGCAGCCATTAGTACCGGTTTCATTATCGGGCCTGGCATCGGCGGATTTTTAGCCGACTTCGGTACACGCGTGCCCTTCTACTTTGCAGGGGCGCTCGGTACAACAGCAGCAATTTTATCGATTATTTTACTGCGCGAACCGGAACGTAATGCGGAAAACGCGGAAAATGCACCCGTACAAACGTCCGGGTTCAAACGGATTCTAGAGCCGATGTACTTGATCGCCTTCATTCTGATTTTTGTTGCGTCATTTGGACTCGCGGCATTCGAATCGTTCTTCAGTCTGTTTGTCGACCATAAATTCGGATTTACGCCTATGGATATCGCGATCATTATTACAGGTGGTGCAATTTTCGGAGCAGTTGCGCAAGTAGTACTCTTTGACCGGCTTGCACAAAAATGGGGAGAAATTAAACTCATTCGCTACAGTCTGATTATATCGGGGATTCTCGTATTTTTAATGACCGTTGTCAGTTCATATTTTGCTATTTTACTTGTTACATGTATCGTCTTTATCGGCTTCGACCTATTCCGTCCTGCCGTTACGAGCTATTTATCAAAAATAGCCGGCAATGAGCAAGGTTTCGTCGGCGGAATGAACTCGATGTTCACAAGCTTGGCCAATATTTTCGGTCCGATTATAGGCGGGATGCTATTCGATATTGATATTAACTACCCATATTACTTTGCAACGGTTGTCATCTTCTTCGGTATTCTGTTAACATTAATTTGGAAGAAACCTGCATCGTATATGTAATTTTTTCTGTCTTTTGCAATAGATTTATCTGTTTTACAAGTAAATTTGCTTAAGGAGGATTTCATCATGACAACAAAATCAAAATCAGAACAACTTATTTCAACTACGGAAAAATTCGGAGCGCACAATTATCACCCACTTCCGATCGTAATCGAAAAAGCAGAAGGTTCTTGGGTAACAGATCCTGAAGGCAACCGTTATTTAGATATGCTTTCGGCGTATTCTGCCTTAAACCAAGGTCATCGCCACCCGAAAATTATTCAGGCGTTAAAAGATCAGGCCGACGCGGTGACACTTACGTCACGCGCATTCCATAGTGCGACATTAGGCGTTTGGTATGAAAAGGTCAGTAAGCTAACGGGGAAAAATATGGTGCTGCCGATGAATACAGGCGCTGAAGCTGTAGAGACGGCCATTAAAACAGCCCGTCGCTGGGGATATGAAGTAAAAGGCATCGAAGCAAACAAAGCGCAAATTATCGGCTGTAACGGCAATTTCCACGGCCGTACAATGGGTGCTGTGTCACTATCTTCGGAAGCGGAATATAAGCGCGGATTCGGTCCGATGCTGGAAGGCTTCACATTAGTTCCTTACGGTGATATTGATGCATTGAAGGAAGCCATTACACCGAACACAGCGGCATTTATCGTTGAGCCGATTCAAGGGGAAGCAGGTATCATCATCCCCACTGAAGGCTTTTTAAAAGCTGCTTATAACTTATGTAAAGAAAATAATGTTCTATTTATTGCAGATGAAATCCAAACAGGTTTATCACGAACAGGAAAACTGTTTGCCTGTGAATGGGAAGATGTTACACCGGACGTGTACATTTTAGGGAAAGCGCTTGGCGGCGGAGTTTATCCGATTTCAGCAGTTGTTGCAAACGACGATATCCTTGGTGTGTTCAATCCAGGTTCACACGGCTCGACTTTCGGCGGTAACCCGCTGGCATGTGCCGTATCGATTGCAGCGATCGATGTATTGCTGGATGAAAAGCTGACAGAGCGTTCATTGGAGCTTGGCGACTACTTTAAAGCACAACTTCAGACAATTGAAAACCCGGTGATTAAAGAAGTGCGCGGGCGCGGTCTTTTCATAGGTGTTGAGCTTCACGAATCAGCTCGCCCTTACTGCGAAAAACTGTCAGAACGCAAACTGCTTTGCAAAGAAACACATGACACAGTAATCCGCTTCGCCCCACCACTAGTCATTTCAAAAGAAGACTTAGATTGGGCAATCGAGCAGATTAAAGCTGTTTTTAGTGAATAGATAGTATATTAAGAGGGCGCTGTGTTATGCATAGTGCCCTTATTTTATTGATGGTGAGTAAAGGAGACTTATGATGAAATCACTTTTTATTACGGGCTACCGTCCGCATGAACTTGGAATATTTAATGACAAGCACCCTGGTGTTCCGGTTATTAAAAAGGCGCTGGAAAACCAGTTGCGCATCCTAATAGAAGACGGATTGGAATGGGTTGTGATCAGCGGACAGCAAGGTGTCGAAACATGGGCAGCACAAGTTGTACTGGAACTTAAAAATGATTACCCGGAACTTAAATATTCCATTATCACCCCCTTCCTGGAACAGGAGAAAAACTGGAATGAGCATAAACAAGAGACCTATATGCATATAGTAAGTAAGGCCGATTTTGTGACAAGCGTGACGAAGCGCCCATATGAAGCTCCATGGCAGTTTATCGAAAAGGACAAGTTCATTATCGATAACACGGATGCGACATTGCTCGTCTACGATGAAGAAAATGAAGGCTCCCCAAAATATGCACTAAGCCTCATCCAAAAGTATATGGAGCAGCAGGAGGAATACGAGCTGTTGATCATCAATGCTTATGATTTACAGATGGTGGCGGAGGAAATGCAGCAAGGAGATGATTGGTAAACATTATGTAAATGTCTAAATTTAGTAAATTTTCTGATTACAGACGTTAGTTTTGGGGTATAATATATTAAATAAATTATATTTTACTATTCAAGGAGGACACACTATGAACCAATTGACGATGATTAATGAAACAACACCAATAAATATTCCGCACCATACGTATAAGCGCGAATGCCGATATACGAGAGGCATCAACATTCCCCTTGCCGATATCGAAAGAATTTTATACGGGTTGAGCGATGATGCACTTCACTATTTTGAGTTCCATAATATCGCAAAAGAAATTAAGCAAGGCACATTATTAAATGGCTATGCAGGTCTTGCGAATATTATTTCAGACTATTATAAGAACGAAAAAAATATAGAAATTCCTGAACTGACAAATGGCCGGGACTTTTATGTGAAAATAGTTTAACAAAAATAAGGGGATGACTTCCTAAGTGAATACCAAAAACAACAACGTCTAAAGTATCCTATTCGGTTCGGTGCTTTCGGCGTTGTTTTACATATTGGGAAATTCATCAAAATGAATTTTCTAAAAATTTGTTTAATAAAAGTATTGACTTCCTAATTGATAAAGATTATCATTATCAATATAAGGTTAGTAAAACCTTTTCGATACTGTTCCCCCCAGTTCAGATTCGAAACTCAATAATTACTTTTCTCATATTTCGGAAAGATAAGCGGATTTATCTTTTCTCCTGCAAAAATGGCAAATCCCCTCACACGATTTGCCATTTTTTCATGGAAAATTGGGTATACATATATTAAAGGAGATGATTTAGTTGGAATTCCGTATTGAAAAAGATACTTTAGGTGAAGTTCGTGTACCAGCAGATAAGATTTGGGGTGCACAAACACAGCGAAGCAAGGAAAACTTCCAAATCGGCACAGAAAAAATGCCGATTGAAATTATCCGCGCCATGACTATTTTGAAAAAAGCAGCGGCAATTGCCAATAATAAATTGGGCAAGCTGTCCGATGCGAAAAAAAATGCGATTGTCGAAGCAGCTGATGAAATTCTTGCAGGCAAATGGGATGAACACTTCCCTCTTGTCGTTTGGCAAACAGGCAGTGGTACACAGACAAACATGAATGTAAATGAGACAATTGCCCACTTAGCGAATGAAAAGCTGACGGCAGCCGGTTCGGATGAAAAGGTTCATCCAAATGATGACGTCAACAAGTCACAAAGCTCGAACGACACATTCCCTACTGCACTACATATTGCTGCAGTTGAAATTGTAGAGAACTATTTAATGCCGCGCTTAAAACTTTTACAGGCAACATTGAAAGAAAAAGCAATCGCGTTTAACGATATTATAAAAATCGGTCGTACCCATTTACAGGACGCAACACCGCTTACACTAGGTCAGGAAATTAGCGGTTGGCACCATATGCTGTTAAAATGCGAAAAAATGATTATGGTGAACACGCAGTTCATGAAGGAGCTTGCGATTGGCGGTACTGCCGTTGGTACAGGGATTAACGCCCATCCGGAATTCGGTGCACGCACAGCTGCGGAAATCAGCAAGCTGACAGGTATTGAATTTACATCTGCGGAAAACAAATTCCATGCACTGACAAGTCATGATGAAGTCGTGACAGCGCACGGTGCATTAAAGGCATTGGCTGCGGATTTAATGAAAATCGCCAATGATGTACGCTGGCTTGCAAGTGGTCCGCGCTCGGGTATCGGTGAAATCACGATTCCCGAAAACGAGCCAGGCTCATCAATCATGCCAGGTAAAGTAAACCCAACACAAAGTGAAGCGATGACAATGGTCGTGACACAAGTTGTCGGCAATGATGCAACAATCGCCTTCGCAGCTTCACAAGGTAATTTTGAATTGAACGTATTCAAGCCGGTAATCATCTACAACTTCCTGCAATCAGCACGCTTATTGGCGGATTCGATGAAATCATTCAACGATAATTGTGCAGTCGGAATCGAACCGAATATGGAAGTATTGGACGCTAACCTGAAAAATTCACTTATGCTTGTTACTGCGTTAAATCCGTATATCGGTTATGAAAATGCGGCGAAAATCGCGAAAACAGCACATAAAGAAGGCACAACATTAAAAGAAGCAGCCATTGCATCAGGTCTTTTAACAGAAGAGGAATTTGACCGTTATGTCGATCCAAAAACGATGATTTATCCAAATGCCGAATAATTTTTAGCCATCCTACACAACCTTCCAACAAGTTTAGTCAATTACTCTCATCAGGTAATAAACTAATGTTGAGGAGGTTGTTTTTCATTGAAAAAATTCCAATTTGTAAAGGATGGTTATGAAATCGTCGTAAATATTCGCAGGAATATACAGAGCGAAATGACTAAATATGTAGAAGCTGATGCCTATTATAAAGATTTTGATAAATACCGTATACTAGTTTTAGCAAATACCGTGGAAAGTGCAGTGGAAACTGCAACATACGAACTATTGACGAATCACCCGTTTGAAAAGATTATAATAGATTATTAACGCGTATTAAAAGGGATGCCCGGAAGATGAGTTCAGGACACCCCTTTTTATTGTTATAGTAGGTTTAAATACATATCGATGAGCTGGTCACCGTAAAAATATACGATGATCGCGGCAACAGCAATTGATGGTCCGAACGGTACAGGGGTTTTACGCCCTTTCCCACGGACTTTCAAAATGACGATTCCGACAATCATCCCGATCACCGAAGCTAAAAATAAGGTTAATAACGTATTGAATGTACCCAACACTAATCCGATCAGTAAAAACAGCTTAATGTCTCCGCCGCCCATTCCGCCTTTAGAAATTACTGCGATTAATAGTAGTATCGAAAATCCTATTCCGGCACCAACAATACTATCCCACCACGGGTCAAGCGGCGAAAGAATTCTACCAATGATCAACAGTGGCAGGAAAAACAGTAATATTTTATCCGGAATAAGCATGTACGCAATATCCGAAACATTAATAATAACCAAGAGCGAAATAAACAGTAAAGCTACCGCCAATTCCCATGTGATGCCGAGCTGCCATGTGGCAAACGCAAATAACAGTCCTGTTACAAGCTCAGTGAAAGCGTAAATCGGTGATACTTTCACACCGCATGTCCGGCATTTCCCTCGTAAAAAGATGTACGAAAAAACAGGTACGAGTTCAAAAGCGCTTAAACGTCGATTGCAATGGACACAGTGAGATGGCGGTGTCACAATCGACTCTTTTTTCGGTACCCTTAATCCGACCACATTGTAAAATGAACCGAAAACCAATCCGAAAATCCCCGCAAATATTGTATACATAATCTCCATTTTAGATGCTCCTTACTTGTACCTGCTAAATATTACTCATAGTAGAAAGTTGTGACTTGAATATCGGCTGTTACAATTTCTGATGCTTCTTCTGTAAATTTATCTTCTTCACCCGGAAGCGCGAAATCAATTATATCGATTCGCATTACGCGTTCTTTTCTTTCGATTTCTTCAATGAAATGCAGTAAATTAACGTCATTTTGTGCAGCGACATTGATATTGAATGTAATCAGCTTCAGTGAAGGCGGTAATGTTTCTACAGCGATTGTGGAAACTGGTAAAGCTTCTGAAGGCTCCGTACCCTCCGTTTGATCAATAGCACTCTGTGTTAATTCAGATAATTCCCCTTCTTCCGTTTCCGGTGTAGAAAGCGGGTCTTGCAGTCCTGAACTAGAAACGAGTGCATCATAGTTATTAAAATCGATGCTTTGAATGCGTGAATCTGTTACATACTGCATTTCCTCAATCGATAAAATCAGTTCATCAATTTCTCGGTTGTCTGGTACTTTTTTACGTAGTGCAAATTCATTTACATTCGTTTGAGATTGCTGTGACTCATTTGCAGCAATTGCTTCCTCTATTGCTGCAATTTCCGTATGAAGACTATTAATCTCCGAATGAATCATCTGTTGCTCGTCCTGCTTCGGTTTCACGACATAATAATACATAGCAAACAGCAAAGCCATCGCCAATGCAATTACAATAAGGAGTGTTCCGTTTTTACTACTTGAGATGGAATTCATTACTCTTCACCTCCAGCAGCAACATGCATTTGATTAATTACGAGGAAGATTTCCACGCTATATCGTGGTACTTCCGTGAATTGCTGTGTATCATTAACTTCTTCATTAGTTGGGTTAAGTTCAAAGTTTTGGATTGTCCCCACTTGAACATCATTAAAATACGGACTTTTTTCAAGCTGGCTTACATATGATGAAATAGCATTCAATGTTTCGAAATCTACCGCTACTTGCACGCCTGTCTCAGAAAATGCATAAGAACGCAAGTATGTATCCGTCGGCAATAAATTTCTTGTCTCAACTATAATCGGAGAGACCGGATATGAAACACGTTCAACAAAAGCGACCGATTCTTCCAATGAACCTTGACTCCCTGTTTGCGCTGAATTTACTTGTGCATTCAATGTGTCTCTTGTTAGCAATAACGAATCACGTTCACTTACAGCACTTGCAACTTCACTTTTCGCACCGAAATAAGTGATTGCCAATAAGCCGATTGTCAATATCGATAAAATCCCAACTAAAATAAAGGCTAACTTAAAACTCGTCGCACCCTTTTCAATTTTGGGCAGAAGGTTAATATCCGGAATCATTCGTTAACCTCCTTTAAAGCTAGCCCTAATAAAGTCGCATGCTTTGCTTTGCAGTTTGGAAAATGTTCTTGGATTATCTGACCCCCAACAATACTTACCGGTGTTGACAGATTTTCACTGAGCAGTGTTTCAATTGACTGTAGTAACGGGTGATCGCCCATAACGACGATTTCATCAACTTCTCTTTCACCTTTATGGAGAGAGAATTTAAAGAAGTTCATCATACGGTCGATTTCCAGTACCTGATCAGTAGTTGCTGCACGGAACTCATCCAAATCAGCTGTATAGTCAAATTCAACTTCATCATTTTCACCAATATTTTGCTGCCAATTATCCGGATTCGTATCAATTGTCTGGAACCGCAGAAACTCTACTTCCTCGTTTGAATAGATACAAATTGATAATTCATTGATTGACCAGTCCGTTATCATATATGTACGATTCGTATCGATAAACTGGATATGTTCAAGCAATCTTAAATTACATAAAGCGCGAATATCGGCCACTTGAGGATTCAAATGGTTGTCCAACAGCAGACCGATCATCTTTCCGACTTCATCAGGCGGTGCGGCAAAAAGTACAGCCTTCCCGTCCCCTTCAATCGGGTCGTGTACATCAATAAGGGGCTCCTGAAACGGTAGATGAATCGACTGCCCAACTTCCATTTGTACATATTCTTTCAGGTTTTTACCGCTTATATCAGCAGGATGCTCGAATGTCTTCAATAAAATCGATGTATCCGGTACAAGGAAGCGCACATTTTGCTTTCTTCCACCCCAATTTTGGACATTATCCTTAATCAGTTCATACATTGCCATCTCATCGAGAATTACCCCTTCCTGGACAGCAGTCTTCGGTAAGGGCGTTTCATAAATAACGGGCTGATCCACTGTTGCGCCTTTTAAAACGAGTGCACGCATTACATAATCATTGATTATGATGGATACATGCGATTTTCTTTTCATATTGAACATAGAGGGATCCTCCCCTTTAACCTTTAATGTAATGCCTATTTTGAGAAGCGCCTTGTTTATATGGCGCAATCATCACTCAATGGAACACCCAAGCGCTGTTGGGTTGGGTGTTCTTTGGGGGATGATTATTCGTCCTTTTCACCACTTAATGCTGTTTTAAGTGCTTGTTCGTTAGTTGAAGCTACTTTAATATCTGTGAATTTTGTAGTTACTCGACTACTAAATGGATACTTTTCAATTACCCATTCATTTTCATCTAATTTTACAATAATACCAGAAACATCTATTCCATCAACAAACTCTTCTAAATCTGCTCCCGTACAACCAGAATCAGCTACGCCACATCCTTTTTCAATATGAGCTAATTTTCCTCCAGCAATTATGTTTATAGCATCTGAAATTTCTGCCTTATCTCTAGAATTATTAATAATATTTCCAATCGCTGGAATAGCAATTGCAGCTACAATTGCTAAGATAACAATTACTGCTAATAGTTCTACTAAAGATAAACCTTTTTCATTTTTAATACGTTTTTTTAATGTGTTAAACATATTAAATCCTCCTTAAATTTTATAATTTCTTTTTTATTTGCACTGACGCTTTGTATTGCTTCGATGCCTCCTTGCAAAACGTCTTTTAATCCCCTTTTACATTTGTTCATAAAGACTAAACATCGGTAAGAAAATGGCCGCCACGATAAGACCAACTGCACCTGCTAAAATCACGATCATCAATGGCTCAATCAGAGATTTTAAAGTATCAACATTTCTGTCAACTTCCTCTTCATAAAAATCTGCAATCTTCTCCAACATATAATCAAGCGAACCTGTTGACTCTCCAATTCTTGTCATACTCGTTACCATCGGTGGAAAAATCCAGCTTTTTTCAAGCGGCTCTGTCAGTGAACTTCCTCGTTCCAAACTTGCCCGTGCATCCAGTACGACCTTTCCTATAACCGGGTTGCCGGATACTTTTTGTGAAATCGTTAACGCCTGTAATATGGGTACTGCACTACTAAATAAAGAAGATAAATTGCGCGTTAATCTAGCAATCGCTGTTTTCTGTAAAAGCGGACCAAATATCGGCATCTTCAGCATCAAATAATGGACGGAATAATGAAACTGCTCATTATTTCTATAAAGATATTGAAATACCACAACTCCAATAACCACTACCCCAATCGGAAACCACCAATATTGTCTCAGCCAATCCCCTAAAGCAACTGTCCATACCGTTAAAGTCGGTAGTTCTGCATCCATCGACTCAAATGACTCGACAAACGTAGGGACAATGAAGATCAGCATGAAAAACACGACAACGACTATCATGACTAGAAGCATTGCTGGATATGTCAACGTCGACTGTACCTTTTTGACTAAACGGAATGACTTTTCATATGAATTCGCCAGACGTTCCAGCGTATCATCGATATTCCCTGTCGCCTCCCCTGAACGCATCATATTGACGAACAGTTCAGGAAACGCTTTCGGATGTTTTCTGACTGCATCGGAAAATGGAATACCTGTACGAATATCTTCTTCTACCGCTTCAAGTGCTTTTTTTAGTGGCTTACTTGTCGCCTGCTTTGCTAAAATGTCGGTCGCTTCTACGAGTGAAACACCTGCACGAATCAGCGTTGCAAACTGACGGCAGTAAATAACAAAATCCTGAGTTTTCACTTTTTTGCTGCCTAGGCTGACTTCCATATGCAATAAACTTTTCGATTCTTCGATTTCCCGAGGATTGATGCCCTTTTCACGAAGCTTTGAAATAGCGGCTGCTTTATTCGCTGCATCAATCGTTCCTTTTTGCGTTGCGCCCATCTTTGTTCGTCCAACATATTTGAATACGGTCAACTGTAATCACCCACATTCAAATATGGGCGAACTTCTTCCAATGAAACTTTACCGGAAGAAACAAGCGCTTGTATGGATGTCTCTAATGTATGCATACCTAACGCGCGATTTGTCTGCATCACACTCGGAATTTGATGAATTTTTTCATTTCTTATCAAATTTGTGACAGCCGGAATACTTACGAGAATTTCTGTCGCGGCAACCCGGCCCGCTTTATCTTTACGAATGAATAATCGCTGTGAAATAATCCCTTGCAATACATTCGCTAACTGAATCCGGATCTGCCCTTGCTGATGCGGCGGGAACACATCGATAATGCGGTCAATTGTTGTCGGTGCACTTGAAGTATGAAGTGTACCGAATACTAAGTGGCCTGTTTCTGCTGCCGTAATCGCTGTTGAAATAGTCTCTAAATCTCGCATTTCCCCTACTAGAATAATATCTGGATCTTGACGGAGCGATGCACGCAGACCATTCGCAAATGACCCGGTATCGACTCCGATTTCACGCTGATTCACTACCGATTTTTTATGGGAATGCAAATATTCGATCGGGTCCTCCAGCGTGATAATATGCTTTGATTTTGTTTCATTAATATAGTCAATCATTGCCGCAAGTGTTGTTGACTTCCCTGAACCGGTCGGACCCGTTACTAAAATGAGCCCTTGAGGTTTTTCAGCTAGATCGTACAGTACTTTCGGCATATTCAACGAGTCAATCGTCGGGATTTCACTCGAAATAAGACGGGCAGCGATTGCCCCAACATTTCGCTGATGATAGGCATTTACACGGAAACGGCAAAAACCTTTCAATGAATAGTTGAAATCAGTTTCGCCCTTTTCTTCAAACTCTGCTTTTTTGTGAGCAGGTAAAATATCATTGACCATTTGTTCAATCATTTCAGCTGTCACAGCTACATTGCCATATTGCTTCAACTGACCATTTACTCGGTAAACAGGAGGGATTCCCGTAGTGACATGCAAATCGGAAGCATTTTCATCATACGCATGCTGCAGTAAATCTTGTATGTTCAATGTCATATCCATTCCTCCCTAGTCAATCGTCGCCACACGTAGCACTTCTTCGGTCGTCGTGACACCGGCCAGTACTTTCAGTAAACCGTCCTGCAGTAATGTGTTATGCCCGGCGTTTTGCATATAATCACCTATTTCATAGCCGCTTGCACCGTTTAGAATGAGATCTTTCAATCCACGGTCAACAGGTAGCAACTCATGTATAGCAAGTCGTCCGCGGTAGCCAGTGTTCCCACATGCCGCACATCCGCGACCTTTTCGAATCTTTTCAATTTCTAATCCGTTATTTGCAAAAATTTGTTTTTCCCTGATCGTAGGCTCTATCTCTGTCGTACAGTCACGACAAATTTGACGTACAAGACGCTGTGCCATTATTCCTACAAGTGAAGAAGAAATGAGAAACGGTTCAATTCCCATATCCTGCAGCCTTGAAATCGATTCAATCGCACTGTTTGTATGCAATGTACTTAATACTAGATGCCCTGTTAATGAGGCACGAATCGAAATTTGCGCCGTTTCCAGATCACGAATTTCTCCGATCATTATAATGTCTGGATCCTGACGTAAAATTGAACGTAACCCCGCTGCAAATGTTAATCCCACTTCTTCTTTTACTTGAATCTGGTTAACACCATTTAACTGATATTCGACCGGATCCTCGACTGTAATAATGTTCACACCTTCATTATTTAAATTGGAAAGTGCTGCATATAACGTAGAAGATTTCCCTGAACCTGTCGGACCTGTAATAAGCACAATGCCATTCGGTTTCTCAATCATCTTCCTGAAAATTGCTTCATTATTTTCTGTAAACCCTAGATGCGCTATATCTGTTGCGGCATTGCTTATATCCAATATACGCATAACAATTTTCTCGCCATAAACAGTCGGTAATGTAGAAAGACGAATATCGACACTTTTGAACTCGATATTTACTTTAAATCGTCCATCTTGCGGAATACGATTTTCCGTAATATTTAGTCCGCCCATAATTTTCACGCGTGCCGTCATCATATTTTGCATATGCTTTGGCAGAGATCGTTCGGTACGAAGCACACCGTCAACACGATAACGAATTCTGTATTCTGTTTCATGCGGATCGAAGTGAATATCCGATGCACGCTGGGCGACCCCATTGTTTATAATCTGGTTTACAAGCCGTACAATAGCCGAATCTTCATCGTTAATTTCCTGCTGTACTTCCGGTGTATTCACTTCAATTTCTGTTAAAGCTGCATCCATTGAAGCTTGCAGGTCATAGTATTTTGTAATCGTTCGGTATAGATCGTCTTTCGCCACAATACTTGTTTCAATTTGACACCCAGTCGCCATACGAACTTCTTCGATCGCAAAGTAATCCATCGGGTCTGCCATCGCAATAAGCAGCTTGTTTTTATCCCGACGCACAGGCATAATATTCGCACGTTTCGCCAGTTCTCTTGGTACAAGCTGCAGAAGCTCCGGTGCGATGACATAGTTACTTAATGTCATATGTGGAATACCTAGCTGGAACTCCAGTACTTCAATTAGTTGCTGTTCCGTCAGTATGTTTTCTTTTATGAAAAAATCCCCGAGCTTTTCATCCCGGCTTTTATTTGCTAGTGCGTAAGTAAGCTGTGATTCGGTAATAACGCCCGACTCTAAGAGCAAGTCGCCTAAGCGTTTTCTCGATTTCGCTTTCATATTTTACGTCCTCCTTTATTTTGGAGTGATTAAATTCCCGCCTTTATCGTAATAGCTGCCAGGTGGAAGATTCTCTTCTTCTGCATCGTCGTTTGCGGAATTGCTTGATGCGTTCGAGCCAGGATTTTTAGAACCGCTACTTGGTGTAGTTGATTCATCGTTTTGTCCATTTCCGTTCGTCGCATCAGTATCTGGGAAACCGTCTCCATCTAAATCAACTTGATATGCAGGGTCGTTGTTCAAGTTTTCTGATGGTGTCTGCACTTCCGGCTGTTTGGAAGATTTCACAATTATCCGGTCAACAGGCGGGTAATAATCGCGGCTCACAAGCTTCTGCTCATCAAAAGCTGTACGATATACCGATACGCGTAAACCTTTTGCACCTACCTGTACTTGTTCTGTCTGTCCAATTGCCAGGTCTGCGGAGTAACGTGTAATTGTACGTGGCTGAATCTGCTCATCCTGTGAAACCGTCACGTCTACTTCAGTTTCTTTAGCAGGTGTATATACCTCGGTCTTCAAATTCCCTTCTTCCATAATCAGTTTTAAAACAACTGGATGAGATAAGCTATTTGAGAATTTGAGATCCTCACTTGCAAGTGCATCGACCTTCGCTTCCAAGCCAGGCTTTAAATAGGAAGAGATTTCATTTTGCGAATGCCGTTCCAGTATTTCCGCATTAATATTCAATGCTGCATTATATAGATTTGATGCAACAAAATTAATGGCTTCACGATTCGCCAAGTTTATCGTATCTCCAAGCTTTTCAATCATTGAAAAAGCCGTCTGAGGCTCTATTACCGTTTCATGAAGTGCAAGGACCAGTTCATTAATGCCCATTGCCCCTTCAGGCGTCGGCTCGACTGACAATGAAATCCGATCAGTTTCTAGTACCGATACATCTATAACAACCGCTTCAACAGGATCAGTTTTTAAATACGCTGCATTCAGTTGTACATTGTTATACGTCAAATCCGTATCCCATGATGAAACATTACTAATCTCGTTTTTCACAATCTCACTAGGAAAAACAATAAGAGGGAGATGTACCGTCGGCGTATCTTTCCAGAAGGCAAACCATGACTTATGTACCTGATTTTCATAGTTTGCGACTGTACTCTCAATATCAAACTGGAATGTGGATGAGCTCACTTCAATTGAAGTCCCCCCGCCAGTGACAGTCAGGTTTTGGGTATACCAGTCGTTAACAGCATTTGTCAGCAATGCTTTTAACTCCTCACCTTTCAAATCACCGATTTCTACCCCACCGATTGTAGAACCTACTGGATTATTATCAGCTGAAGCTACCGAACTTACTATAAAGTTCGGAATCCACATTGATAAAAGGACTACCAGCAAAATCATTGGTATGATTGACCTAAAAATAATTTTCATTTACTCACCCCGCCTAATCCCTCTAATTCATTAAGTATAAATAAGGACTTTATAACTAAAGATTTATTCTATATTATGATATATGAAGAAAAAAACTTAATTTATACATTTATTTCACATAAATAGTTTATGGAAAATATTATAATAAATTCAATATATTATCTCACAAACTCCCTTTTATGTACTAATTTTTATCCCTTTTACCAAATGTCTACTTATGTTACTATTATAATACACGATAGATTACTTTATGACTATGTATTTTTGTTTAATTTTAAAATTTTATTTTTATTCACTTCTATTTACCTATATTGTTTAGTTGGTAATACTCAAAAGTTATTGTTTATGCATATATATAAATATTAAAAGCATGTTGTTTATCGTCATTTGTTTGATTAACTCTATTTAAGAGAAAAAGGGATGGGGTTATATTATGAGATTATTAAAAGAAGAGCGTGGGATTTCTTTGGTGGAGGTAGTGGCTTCAATTGTACTGATTACGATTATTTTGATTTCGTTTTTTGGTTTTTTCATTCAATCTAAAAAAACTCATGTAGCCTCTGAATCTATTGTGGATGCAACTTATATAGCTCAACAGTATATGGAAGAAATCTACGGATTAATATCAGTAAATAACGATGGTTGGTTAGATACTAACGAAATTATGTTACAAGGCAAAAAGTTCACTTATGATGCTACAGTTTCCGATTGTACAGAATGCAAAATTTTTTTTTCATCCGATAATCCAAAGCATTGGATTGAATTCCAAAAAGTGGAAAATTATACAAAAGAACTAGTAAATATAATTGTAAACGTACCAAAAAAAAATGGTACCTCTAGTACTTCATATTTAAAGATGGAATCTATTTTCCGTTGGGGGGAAATTAATCCATGAAAATATTAGTGAAAAATATGCGCGGTATAACTTTGGTTGAATTATTAGCAGTCACGGCAATCACTTCGATTGTAGCTATTTTAGTTTTCAGCCTTATTCAATCAAGTATTAAGCAACAAGTACAACAAACACAAGAAACAGGTGATTTGAATGACATTACGTATGCATTGAAGGTTGTGACGAAGGATATTCGTCGTTCGACAAGTGCTAAAGTTAAAGAAGGTACCTTAGAATTAACATTCCCTAATGCTAGTAAATCCGTTTATTCTTCAGAAAATGGAAAACTTAATAAAACTACTGGGGATAAAATTGAAATAATTACAGATGGGATTTGGTGTGCAAATTTTTCTGGAGAAGATGTCATTTCAATTAAATTATCAAATACTAGTGTATGTCCAGTGGAACCAAGTACCGAAATTCATTTAAGAAAAGGGGGTAGTTAATATGAAGCATGTACACCAAGAACACGGTTATGCAATGTTATTCGTTATTTTTACCACTGTGCTTATTTCTATTATTGGTTTAGGTTTACTAACAATGAATGCGCACTCTTTGAAAACTTCGAAAAATGCGGAGGTAGATCAAGCGGTATATTATGTAGCTGAAGCTGGGTTAAATGTTGAATTAATTAAAATTCTTGATTTTGCTGCATTAGCTAAACAATTTGTAGATAAAGAATTAGTGGATTGCAATAGTAATCCAAGTAATTCTCATTGTTTCGACACTAACCATTTTAACAAGGTATTTTTGAATACATTTTTCAAGGAAAACCTTTTACCCTATGTACGTTCAAAAGATAAATTAACATACAAAAATTTTAGCATACCTAATAGTAAAGCAACCTTTAATTTTACTTGCAAACAAAATTCCAGTATATTAGAAATTGCCTGTAAAGATTTCACTCCTACACCTAATGAAGAACTTATTGTTATTATTGAATCCATTGGGGATATCAGCGGGAAAACTCGAATTATTAAACAAGAGATTGTATTGCACAATCCAGATGAAGCAGTGGATCGTAACGGTAGTAACTCTACTCAACCACCACTCCAAACAAATCAAGCTGCTTTTATTGTGGCAGATGATAGTAAAGATCCGCACCCTGACCATACAACTTATGATCCAAAATTTGTTGAACAATCTAAAAAATGGTATAATCATGCAATAGATAATCCTGGTCAATTCAATTTAATCAATGGTGATTTTAATATTCAAAACGAAGAAATTAAAGGATTTTATTTCGTTATAGGGAAAAGAAATATTACAATTAATGGTAATCCAAACACAAAATTTACTGGTACAATAATAGCTCCTTATTCTACAGTAAAGTTGAATGGTAACGGAAAATTATGTGGAACGATTGTTGCAAAGGGATTCAGTAACAATGGTGCTGGTAATTCAAGTATTACTTGCGATAGCGCACCAATCGAAATTGAAAACCCTTTTAAAGATAAGGATATCCAATTTGATGGTTATAATCCTTGGACTATAAATCCAATTATTGAAATGTGATTTCTTATTTCCAAATTCCTTGTAGTTTTATGCATTAGGTGCCTAAAACTTCCTGTAGATTTACAACATTTAAAAAATACTAACTATGTAAATTAGCGTGTTAGCTTTTAAGTACGGGTCTACCAACGTTCTAATTCCTAGATAAATAGAAAATCCCACAGAAAGCCAATTATTAAGCTTTCCGTGGGATTATTTTTATTCAGGAAATTTCCTAGCTCTTTCTACTCCATCACATGCATCGGATCAACACGCTTCGTCCCAACCATGTTAAATAATACATTCAAGAAAATCGCCGTTACAGACCCGGCTACAATCCCGTTCGAAGTCAAAATCGACATCCATGACGGAAGGTTTTCGAAAATGCCTGGTACTGTGGCAACGCCGATTCCTAGACCAACGCCTAGTGCTGCGACCATTGCGTTTTCCATTGATTTTGCGATTTCCGGTGCCAGCATTCTCACACCTTGTGTAATAACCATACCGAACATTGCCAACATCGCTGCACCAAGTACTGGTGTTGGGATAATCGTAGTTAATGCTGCTAATTTTGGCAGGAATCCAAGTGCTACCAGCATACCGCCTGTAATGAAGATGACTTTGCGGTCGCGTACGCCTGACATTTGGATCAGACCTACGTTTTGCGAGAATGTGAGGGCCTTAGCCGCACTTCTCTTTTATTATATTACTATTAGAACAGCCCCAATAAGCTGTTAGTTCCCACATAAGATAGTCACCTACATTGACTATTTTTACTTCAACAGCATACCTTATATTTCAAATTTATACAACAAATCCAACAAAAAAAGCCTAGAAAAATCTAGACTCAGAAGTAAATTTTAATTTATTTTGAATATTTCCCGTAACAGCCCTACCATCCCCACTCAATCGTTGCTGGTGGCTTAGAATTGATATCATACAGCACGCGGTTTACGTGCTTCACTTCATTTACGATGCGTACTGAAATCTTCCTCCAATACTTCGTAAGGAATAGTGCCCAGTCAGATGTCTTGCCGTCGATTGATGTTACACCGCGAATACCGATTGCGTAGTAAAGAATAGGCATCATATTTAAATATTAAATCAGTAGCATTATTTAACCAAAAAAACCGTACATATTTTAAACAACTTAATTCACTATCCATTGAAGTCATCTACATGCATTAGGTTTTTCCCTTTTTTCTATTATAGTATCAAGTACTGATGATAAAAAAATTACTTTAAAGGTTGATAATTAGTTGAAATTGAAGATCAACTTTCCTGCCTGTAATACGGCCTAGCGAAATCTGAATCAGCCCTAAGGAAGAACCACTCCCTAAACCTCACTTCCCCTTAATTTAAATGATTTAGTACAACTCTACATGCTGTTGAACCTCCCAACCTCAATATTTCCAAAGTAACGCTGAGTAACAAATCATTCATATTACTGGAAGAATTTAAATATAGTTAAAAGACACCTGCCATTTATCCATATATTCAAAAAATGTTTATATATTAGTTATTTGTAAAATATGCTATTTTTTCTCTATAACATTCTACTATTATATAGTTAAAAACTAGTTCGAATGTTATAATATGTAATAATGTATTTTCCAATTTTCTTTTACTAATGTTAATACAAATTAGAAAGGGGTAAGGTGCTTCAAGTATGGACAGTGATAAACATAAAATTTATTCTCATTCAATAACAGAACTCGTTAAATTTCAGCACGAAATTGAAGCTTTGAAAACTGAAGCAGATGAAAAAGAAATAAAAGCAACTTCAATGCTACAAGATGTTATTGATTTACGTAAACAAATAGACGATAGAGAAAAAGAATTCCAAGCGTTGGGAGAAAAACGATACCCAGAATCTAAAATTGAAGAAATGATGGCTTTATGTACAGATGAAGGCAAACTTCTTTTGCTTCAAAAAATACGAGTATCTTTACCAGAAACAGGGTATACTGAAGCAATCGTTAATCAACTTTATACAATCGATTCTGAAATAAATGAATTTATTCAACAGAAGTTTAAGCTTAACTTTTTCGGGAAAATGGATTCTTTTATATCTAAAATAACAGGGACTGAGTAAGGGGGCGTATTGTGTATGAAAAATAACTATAGTATTTATTTATCTCAAAACAAACCTAATTCCCGTGAAATCTCAAAATTACTTAACAAGTATCTTAATATCGAACTTACAGAAATTACTCCCGAGTATCTAACGGGTGTTCAGAAAGATGGAAAATATACATTGACAGTAAATAAATCAAGAATATCCTTTATTTTTTCGAATGACGTAACTAAGATCGATATCAGTTCACTAGATAAAATTATTGAAGATATTTTGAAGGAACAAAGTGATTATAATGGATTTATAATTCATAAAGATTTTCATTTCCTTCAAGATAAAGTTGTCGGTATTTAGCTTTGAAAGGAGAAATTTTATGATAAATAACTACGAGAAAAAAATAAACAGTAAAGTAAATCTAAAAATAAAAACAGTTTTAGATAAACTTAATTTAGAGTATAGAATTTCAACTAACTCTAATCATGACGATTACTTTTGGTTAGATTATGAAAAGCCGATGAAAAACGGCGACAATATTTTTTACTCAGTTGCTATAATTTATGACTCTGATATAGAAACCATTTCAATCATAGTTCCGGGGTTAAGAAAATTTAAAGGTAATTTTCAGTCAATAAAATTATATGAAAAATTAAATATTCTTAATGCTACAACTTTGTTCGGTAGTGTATATATTATGGAAAATGAAAACAAAATGCATACAATAACTTTCAGCCATTCATTTCCATTTTTAGATAATGAAGAATCATTATTAACTAACTTCAATTCTATTTTTGAATATTTGGATTTTTTTATTTTAGAAGCAAAAAACATCTTAAGTAGCCGAGTAAAAATATAATGAGTAAGCAAGCAAATTTTCTAAATATAATAATTCACTCTATAATTATAACTTTCTCGTTATTTATGATTGGCTACATATTAGTTATTGAACTTTTCGTTGCAAGAAGCTATTCTACACCACCATTTATACCGTTGCTTTCTTTTTTAATTGCATTAATTTATTTTTGTTTATTATCGTATAAAAAGATAAACTCTTCTAGGGCACATAAAGTAACGAAGGCTAATTTTAGAGGTTTTATTTATTTCACAGTCGTAATTAGCACTTTATTATGTCTTATTTTATGCATTTCATTAAATACTATACCAACAGCTTTATCAGACATTCTCACTATTTTGGCTATTCTACTAACAATTTCTTGTAATATTCTAACCGATATACTTAAGAACTTCGCTGAATCAAAGTTAAACTAAAATGAAAAAGCTATTTTCCAATTTAATAATTGAGAGATAGCTTTTCACGTCTCTAATAATTTTTATTACACTATAGAGTTATTTCCTCTTGTCTTATTTTTTATGTGGAAAAGGTAAGTTCCCCCTATTGTCTTCAACAAGATATCACTACGAATACATAGTAAACATTTCCTATTCATTTGAAAAAGTTTCATCAGTATTTTTTGTCTTTCGCATAAAAAGTTTTTAAAAGTGGTGCGTATATTTAGCAATTACCAGATCGATTATATTTACTACCCCCCCCCTGTGTACCCGGTATTAACAAACAGTGTATATCATATCACGAAGATACTTTCATAATTATTTTAAAGTTTCTATCTAATCCGTAAAATAGACAACTTATATGATTAGATTCTGGCTATGCACAATTGATAGCACTAAGTCTTAATCATACTTGTAATGTTCTTGATTATATTTGCATTCAATGGCTTAGTCATAGCTATTATTTTTGATTGACACTTTTGATAGTCGTTAAAGCCTATTCTTTCGTATCTAGTTACTACTGTCATAATGTCAACACATTTGATTGTAGACTTAGCCCTTCTCTATTTCTTATTATCACATAATAGATTTACAAATTCCGGCAGATCCTTTGCTGCAGTATATACAATTAAATCCAATAATTCTTTTGATTTTTTTTCGATACCGTATTTGTAGCGTAACTCTTTCTCTATCATATTTAAATTTTGCTGTCTCGCAGAGATCACCTTAATATTATTTTGAACCATCACTAAACTCCCTTTTCTTTATAGTAATTTTTTCTATATTATTATTTTTTATTTATTTATGTTCCTAGCTAGTACTTAGCTAGAAATTTAAGTCTGTATATCTAAGTCTGTATAAGTAAGTATGTATAACGTCTATATTTCAGACTACTAAGTACTGATAATCAACATTTCAAAAGTTCAATATTCATACTCACTTATTTGTTAATCACTAATTTTGTTACTTTGCTTTAATAATAATCCACCAAACCGCATCCTATCATTCTCTGTAGCTTTAGAGATTTCAGCCTGACGCATTTCTAATTCCCTTACTTTCGTTGGAACTTGACTAGTTAACTCTGATTTAGATAAGGGCTGCATTGGTAAATAGATATTATTATTATTTTTATGCTTATCAACTTTAATTAGCCCAACTTCTACTAAACGTTTGTTAGCTTCTAAGATGCTTGAACGACCACAGTTCAAGTAATCTCTTAACTGGGGAATTGTTGGGAATGCATAACCATATTTTTCGTTATACAACTCCAGATACTTAATATATAGAACAAAATCTAGAGGCTTGATTAGCCCCAACTGTAAGTAGTAGAACAGGTCTGTTGACACCTTTTCAAACCTTTCATTAACATTTTTTGTCGCAATCGACTTTGATGATTTAATCATTTAATTCCTCCTTTCCTCCACTAATGAACTTGCATTAAAAGGTTAGTTTAAGACACCCCCAGTAAAATAAAATAATCTTTCCATCCCCTAATAAATAAAGTTCGTATTTATGTACTTGCATTAAAATTTAATTTTGAGACAACTAATATTAAACGTATCAAAATATCAACACTTCTTGACACCGTTACAAAATAGCGTTATATTAGGCCTTAAGAAGGATCAAAAAGTAAGGTCAAATAACATAACCAGTTTAGGAGAAATATAAATGATTTTTGGATATGCACGCGTTAGTACAGATAAACAGGATTTAGATATTCAAGTGAAGGCTTTAAAAGAGGCTGGGGCTACTAAAATATACAAAGAAAAGATTAGCGGAACTTCGACTAATAAAAAGGAACTTACCGAACTTTTAGCTACGATTAAAAGCGGAGATACATTAATAGTTACTAAAGCGGATCGGATTGCACGTTCTTTATCACAACTAGAAAAAGTTGTTACAGATTTAACCTCGAACGGTGTCACAGTTAATATTCTGAACATGGGTACGTTTACAGCAGAGAATATTGATAATCCAATGACAAAGCTTTTATTTAATGTCTTAGGGGCATTTGCAGAATTTGAACGTTCAATGATTATCGAACGCACACAAGAAGGTATTAGGGATGCTAAAGAAAAAGGTGTGAAGTTTGGTAGAAAGTCTAAAACTTATAAAATTGAAGGTGCACTATTACATGCTATTGAAAAAGTGGAACGCGGTGAAATGTCACAACCAGAGGCAGCCGATTACGCTAAGTGTAGTATTGCAACTTTTAAACGACGTATAAAGGAATATAGACAACAAAAAGAGGAGATATAATACACTCCTTTTTTTATTGTGCAAAAAAAGTTTTCAAATCTGGTATCTATATTGTGCAATAATTCAATTTGCACAATTCTACACAATTACGAAAACCATATTAAACCATGATTTCTTCTTTTAACTTTTGTGCTTTAAACTATCTAGTAAGTTCGTTCCTAATTTTACTTTGTATTTGTTCTTTTAATTCGCCTATAACTTTAATTAACTCAGAATTTTCATTTCTTAACTCTTTCATAAAATCTGCATCATTATAATAACGATAATCCGGATCGTAATTTAACCATAGTTCGTGAACTTTTTCTAACAGTTCTCTCGTAATTTCAGCTAGGTCCTCTGAGAAATAAAATTGGTTTAATATAAAATAGTTATTTGCATTTATGAACTGTTCTTCAGCTTCATTATATTTAATCCTTTCCAAACGTTCTTTTAGTTTTCTTATACCTTCTGGTTTATCTGTGTCCCAAAGTCCTAGTATTTCTTCCCGGTCTTTAATTGTAAATAATCTTTCTTCCATGAAATGTTGTATATCTTGTTTACCTGCATTACTATAATTTAAAGTTCGAATATTGCCACGTAAACGCATTACTTCCCCAGTACATAATTCGAGTTTTTTATATAATTCAGGATAATGTTCATGTTTTTTTACAGTGAATAATTCAAACTCTTTATATAACTTATTTTGATCATGCCTTATACCTTCTATCTCTTTGTTAATATAACCTTTATGATTCTCTAAAGACCTCTCAAATCTACTAGTAATAATTTTCTTTAATATGTAAAATGCTATTGTACTAAATGCCGCTGACGAGATTATTACATCCAAATAATTGCTTAATAAGTCGTTCATTATAGACACCTACCTTTAAATTTTAAGCCAATCTCTTGCTTCTTTAATGCTATTGTATGTTTTGGTCCAAGCATTATTTTCTTCTAAAAAATTGATACCCTTAAATGTCAACTTTGCAGAATCTATAGAGACATAATATACTTCATCATCAGCATATAAAATTGAAACTCCATTTAATAACTCTTCATTTTTAATTAGTATTATAATCTCATTCCACTGTTCTTTATTAAGTTCATATTCGTCAAATTTCGGAATATTCCCTTTGTCTATTTCTTTTAGAATACTATAAATCAATTTTTTTCGATTCATTTCCCTCACCTCATATGATTTATTCGATATTTCAATGACAAAATCCTACATTTAACTTGAAGTTATTATAAAAGGTGACGCCACGGTCATAACTCTATATTCAAGAAACTAAGTAATTTCCCATTATTAATATTTTATGTTTTATCTCAAATGTCCTTTTCAGCTATATAAATGCAAGTACTTATTTGGAAAGGAGTGAAGCAGATGAGTTATCATTTAACAAACATCAACAAAACTGTATACGGTACAAAATTATCCCATAACGATGTATACGTCATTTTAGAGTTATATTTTCTTTTTAACTGGACTCAAAATAATTTAGCTAAAGAATTCAATGTAACAAAAGATACTATTAGAAAAATAGTAAATGGGAAATCACGAAAAGATTGTTTTTACCTATACAAATATCAGCGAGATACACATATACCGCAATTAGACGATCTAGTAAAAAAACATATAAAATAAGTGTTTAAGAGTAGCTAACTTAATCGTGGCTACTCTTTTCTTTTAACAAAGTTTTTCTTAATAATTGGTTAACTAATTCAGATTGGCTTCCTTTACCTTTAATGTTGCCATAGTAAAGAAATGCCTTGTGAACATCTGAATCCAAATAAATAGACACTTGTTTTTTTACTTCTTTCTGATACCCATAATTCAAACTTTTGATAAACTCTTTATCAATACCTTTTTCAAACTCCTCGTTTTGATTACTTACTCTATTATTACAATCACACTCTGTTAAGTTTGTTTCGATTATAACCTTAACTACATTACTACGATTATCCATTGTACCGCCCCCTTAAATTCATGAATGAAATGTAACAATAATCAGTTAGTAGAACTACAATAAAAGCATAATTAACCCAATAACCCTCTTAAACAAGAATAAAGTTTAAAGTAGATATTATATTATTTTTCGCAAGTTTACACACCATAACACGAGAATTCACAGCCCACTATTGCCCTCTCGTGTCATATAATACACTTTTCATTTACCACTATAGAATTTACTAAGCGTAGTATTGTTACATTTATACAACGTATATAGGAATACACTGAAAGCAAAAGAACATTGCAAAGCCTTACAAAAGGAATTATTAATACAAACGCAGTAATATAACTATTTTAATATTTATCCTCGTTATACAAAAAAGAGGACCTTATAAGGCCCCCTCAATTAATGTTCAAATTTACATTTGTACATAATAGGTTTCATTTCAATAACGTCTTCATCATCACCATTCGGAAAGGGTGAAAATTCAGCAAAGATTCGTTGCTTCGCATACCCGACATATTCGACAAGAACTAATTTATATTTATCTTTCAATTCTTTCGCTACTTGTAATTCTCTTTCTGATAAATAGAAAGTAAAATCCTTTTTACCGCCCATTGAACTACCTTTAACCTCAAGATAAACTTTTTCCGCAATACCGCCAGAGTTAACTTCTATACTTTGAATATCGAAGCCATGACCGTCCAACTCTAAAGATACGTGCTTAACAGAACTTACAAGGTCATTGTATCCAGAATCCCTCAATTGTTGTATCTTTTGTTTAAATACAAAGTCCTCTGCTTCTTTGCCTACCTTACTATTATGTTCAGCCTTAGCCGCTAATAATTTTTTGTGTAAATCTGGGTCAATTTTTGATTTTGATTTACTATCCAGTGAAAGTTGTTTGGAATTAGAATCCACACTTTGTTCTACTTCACCTTCAGAATTATTCTTTAAAAGTGTTTTTTCCAGAACCTCGAAGTAATCTTCAAACACAAAATCGTAAAATAATTCCAACATCAATGATAAATCTTGTTTTAAAATTGCTTTATCCATATTTGTAACAGAATATTTTTTTGATACAATTACAGATTTTTCATAGTGTTCAGCAACAGTTCCTTTAGTATCGCCAAGATCAATTGCCCCTGGTTCAATTCCTTCGAATCTTGAATCTCCCGCAATTACTTCCATAATTTTTTGTGCAGGTACTTTTGCCATCTCCTCCAACTTCTTAGGGTCTTTGTCCGACACTGCATAAGCGATCGACAAGAATGCATTTTCTCCATTAGAGTCAAATAAGAGAACGACGTAAACCCCCTCACTAAATCCCGACTTTGAAATTCTATCATCACGGATACCTATCCACACACTTCTCGCGGCACTGCCTTGCCCCAACGAAGCGTCTACAATAAGATTATCCTTAAACTCATTTGCCTCTGTGACTTCAGTAAATATGCCTTTTAAACCAACTTTTATAGTTCTTCCCACTAGTCCATTTACAACCCCTTTTTTTCTTTCAAGAAATGCCGGAATAGCAATAGGAAATAGTTTTAAGCCATCTACTAAATCACCATTTAATGTTAGTTCATTAATAACATCAACCGTTTTTAGTATTTGTTCATTTGACCAATCTTCTTTTTGTAAATTTTGAGTTAGCGTATTTCTCGAAATATCCATTAACCTTGAGAAATCACCTTTTTTAATTTTACTCGCATTTAGAAATTCCTCAACTAACTTCCCAACATTTACCCCATTATTTCGAATACTTTCTAAACCTACCACATTGATCTCCCCTTCCGTTTTCCAAAACTAACCAAAACAATTAGTTTTCTTACAATTAGGTTAATACAGATTAAAATATATGTCAACGGCACAGACTCAATATTTTTTATTTTTGCACAAAATTATTATATAAAACGTTGATATAACAGCTTTTAATTGATTTTCGTTAACTTAAAAATAAATAATTTTTTTGTTATTATTTAATAAAACGAAAACAATTAACGATAAAAAAAGAAAAAATTAAACCCATTACATCCAATTTGTTTATCTAATCCACCAATCACCAAGTATATTTTCACTATTAAAATTTCACGCAATTAAGTTGCTTTTTTTCATTAGAGAATTATCATGAAGACAGAATTGAGGAAACGGCTTGGTGCGAAAATGTTTGCCTACGTCTTAGAAACTAACTTAATAGAAACTAAAACATAGGCAGCCATTCGCATAATTTCATGAATCCGTCATTTGAGGTATCCGTATATGTTGCCCTTGTTAAATGCGTGATTTCTCACCATACACCTACTACCTACTTCTGCCCCCGATAGTTGCTGTAATCCGTTTTACGTGTCGTACACGTAGCGTAAATGCTTATCCTACTGTTTGTGAGGAACTCGGCAACAATTACTTTATGTGATGTACTCTGCAAGCCCGTAAGCCATCAGACCTTCCACTCCTAGCTGTTAATGGTCGCTAACACCATTCAGACACCTGCATCAACAAGGAGATACAATTGGTATCCTAGACTTAGTTATTGCGTCGGCTAAGTCATAACCTTTCCAGTTTTATTTCGATTCGAGTTAGTGGGCAACCTCGAAAGAACTGTTAGCACCTAAAAAAGACAACAGGAAACTAGACCTTTGCATTTCAACTTTTTTTCAAGTAGAATGAAGGTATAATTGTTCGTATTTAATTGATCTCGATTAACGCGATGTACTAACGTGTCGCCAAACACTTAGTACGTGGGAGAGTGTTTACAGCACTCTCTCTTTTTTAATGTCTCCTAACCTTATAAACTTGGTTCTGTAGCGGACTATACATCGAATGTTGCTTTTGTAACGTCTGTTCATCAAAGAATACATACTTTTTAGTCGTGCTAATCTGTGAATGTCCTGCAATAGCTTGTACCGCAAATAAACTCGCACCATTCTTTAATAACTCCGTAATCCCCTGTCTTCTAAAATCATGACAAGTAAAGTTCTTAGTAATGCCCGCCTTTGCTACATAGCGTTTTATACTTCTTCTGAATGTATCTTCAGATAATCTTTCACCATACCAATTTAAAAAAACATACGAAACATCACCAAAAGCTGCTTTGTTTTCTGTAATTAATTTACTCAACATTTTTACAGTGATATTTGAAAGAGGTATTACCCGATGCCTCCTATCCTTCGCTTTATTCGAGGGCAAATTTATCTTATGTGTCGCAAAATTAATATCCGATTCCTCTAGGGTAATCGCCTCGTGCATTCTAAGGCAGGTATCATATAAGACATGCATAAACACCTTGTCACGCCATTGTGGATACAATTTTACGTCTGGCACATTCAGTAAACGCTTCATTTCTTCATCTGTCAGTAGTTCTGCTTTATACGCATCTACACGAAGGTATTTAATTGCCAACATTACATTCTCTGCGATAAGCTGTTCCTTCTCTAGAAAGGAATAGAATGTCTTCAAAAAACGGATTCGTGCATTAATTGTTTGGGTAGATAATCCAGCAACTTTCGTTTTGATATTGTAATGATCTTCTTTCATATAATTGATGTACTCATATACTATCTCCGTTGTTAATTCATCTGTATATTCAAGTTCATAGCCTTTGTAAGTTAACCAATTACGAAAGAAACGGTAATGTTCCTCATAAGAAACTATTGTCGGTCTACGAACATTCAGTGCCTTTTTTCCATTCAAAAATACTCTATACGAATGGTCATACGTAAACTTAGATACTTCTGCTTCCTCTTCAAAATCACGTTTATATACTTTTCTACGCAAAAAAATCACCCACCTCAACTAAATTAATAGTCAAAATAGGCGACAACGTTCTAATTCTAACGAGAATGTGGGGTACTCATTAGAACCTTCTATTTAATTTGCTTCCCCAACATGCATAGGATCAACACGCTTCGTCCCGACCATATTAAACAACACATTCAAAAATATCGCCGTTACAGATCCAGCAACAATCCCGTTCGAAGTCAAAATCGACATCCATGACGGAAGGTTTTCGAAAATGCCTGGTACTGTAGCAACGCCGATTCCAAGACCGACGCCAAGTGCTGCAACCATTGCGTTTTCCATTGATTTTGCGATTTCCGGTGCTAGCATTCTAACACCTTGTGTAATAACCATACCGAACATTGCCAACATCGCTGCACCTAGTACTGGTGTTGGAATGATTGTTGTTAATGCTGCAAGTTTTGGGAGGAATCCAAGCGCTACCAGCATACCGCCTGTAATGAAGATGACTTTGCGGTCGCGTACGCCTGACATTTGGATCAGTCCTACGTTTTGTGAGAATGTTGTGTACGGGAAGGCATTGAAAATACCACCGATAATCGATGCTAGTCCTTCTGCACGGTACCCTTTTGATAAATCTTTTGAAGTTAAATCTTTTTTTGTAATATCACTTAATGCATAGTACACACCTGTTGATTCAACTAGTGATACCATTGCCACCAATGTCATCGTTAAAATTGCGGAGGCACTGAATGTCGGTGTCGCCAGGTAGAATGGTTGCATAATGTGCAGCCAAGACGCTTCGGCAACTGGTGCAAAATCAACCTTGCCCATGAAAATACCGATAACTGTCCCTGATACCATACCTAGTAAAATCGCAATCGCACGAACGAAGCCAACTGTGAAACGGTAAATTACTAAAATAATTAGTAACGTAATAAACGCCAACGCCACATTTGAACCGGATGCAAAGTCTGCTGCCCCTTGTCCGCCAGCCATATTGTTAATAGCTACTGGAATTAAGCTGATCCCGATAATCGTTACAACTGAACCTGTTACAACAGGCGGGAAGAATTTAATTAATTTCCCGAAAAGACCACCGATTAATACGATAATCAGACCCGATGCGATAATCGCTCCGTAAACATCACCTAAGCTGCCACCAGAACCGATTGCGATAATCGGACTTACTGCTGTAAACGTACAGCCTAATACAACTGGTAACCCAATGCCGATTACTTTCCCTTTCCATACTTGGAATAGTGTTGCTACCCCACACATGAAAATATCGATTGCTACTAAATACGTCATTTGTGCTGAACTGAACCCTAATGCCCCACCGATAATTAATGGTACTAAAATGGCTCCTGCATACATTGCCAACAAATGCTGAATTCCAAGCATTGTTGCTTTCGTGTTATTCATAAAAAGTTTTCCTCCAATATATGTGTACTCTTGCTGAGCTAATTTACATCGTCTGAACTTATGACCTTTTAAAAATATGTGCTGCTAAATTAATCGTAAAATTCTACTTTGCCGTTTGCCAATGATTTAATATTTGCCAATGATTCGATGCGCAGTCCTTGCTCGCGTAAAATTTTCCCGCCCTCTTGGAAGCCTTTTTCGATTACGATACCGGCGCCGACAATTGTTGCACCTGCCTGGTTCGCAATGTCGATTAAGCCTTTCAATGCTTCGCCATTCGCTAAAAAGTCATCAATGATTACGACATTATCATCTGCCGTAATAAACTTATTTGATACTGAGATTTCATTTGTCTCGTTTTTCGTGAATGAATGTACTTTTGATGTGTACAGGTTGTCCGTTAAAGTAAGAGATTTGCGTTTCCGGGCAAAGACAACTGGTGCACCTAATGTTAATCCTAAAAAAGTTGAAGGTGCAATACCGGATGATTCAATCGTCAATACTTTCGTAATGATTTGATCCGAGTAACGTCTCGCAAATTCGTCGCCGATTTCTTTCATTAACAACGGGTCAATCTGGTGATTTAAAAACGAATCTACTTTTAACACTGTATCTGAAAGCACTTGGCCCTCTTTTTCTATTTTTTCTTTTAAAAGCTTCATGATAAAAAGCCCCTTCCCATTTGAATGTAAATAAAAAAACTCGAAAGGCAAGCTCCCTACGATGAGTGGAGCAAGACTTCCGAGTAAGTTCAAAAGTAATAACAAATGTATTGTACAAATCTTTAATAATTGGACAAATACATTCATTAAGCATGCTTCACTCATAGTCGGTTTATTTACGGTAAACCGGTAGAAACTTGCAAGCCTTATCCTTGCTATTATATGAGTGGCGAATATTTAATTTAACAATATGAATGTTCCAATTATAATCATGGAAATGATAGTTTGCAATAACATTTGAATAAAAAAACTATTCTTATTTTTCGGAAATTTGGTTAAAAAGTGAATTTTATTTGGGATAATGTTCGGTTTTAGACATTATTTTCTAATACTTTAGCTAAATTTTCTTTAAATTGTTCGAACTTCGAACCGTCTGCACCGAAGTAGCTCATGCTGCGGGTAACGAAAATTGACACTTTTTTGCCATCTTCATAAACCATTTCCGCAAATGGCCCTGCCTGCTCCAATAATTGTACTTTCGTCACTTCTTCATTAAAGATTGTTAACCGATCAGCATATCGTGCTTTAAATTGCTCGTATGCAGCAGTCCCTTGCAAAATTATAATTTCCGGCTGAAACTCATCCATTACTTCTTTAAAGATGACATTACCGCGCTCAAAATTAGCTGTATCCTCTTTTTTAGCTGTTTTCGCTTCATCCGCTGATTCCAACTGATACGTATTTAACGCTGTATAAATGAGCGATTCCCGATGCTGCTTTTCCAGCCAGTTTTCAAACTGTAAAGAGCCTTTGAACTCTCGGGGTGCTCCTTTAATTTCACTTAAATAAAGATCATGGAAAAGCTCCCTGTTCACTAATGACTCCGCAAAAGTCTGCTCGCTTCTTTCTTCTACTTTAAACAAAGGCACCGCGTGCGAACTTACTAGAAAGATACGGGATTTATACGGGTTCCCCTTTGTAAGAAATGGTCGATACAACACATCTTTACTGTCTTCCCCTTTTAACCACGGATATACTTTTTTATAGAAACCTTTTGAAATAGGCATGTTTTCACTTCCTTATTGTTCAGTGTTACTCTTTTTGATTCTTCTATAATACCACTCTTGCGGCCATCTTACTTGAGGAAATTATTCCTCACTTTTGTACAGATTATCCTCAAACAGTCTAGCATAATCCTCAATCACTCTCACTTATTCCTCATTATTGGATAATTAATCCTCAAAACAAAAAACGCAATGTCAGTCTACTAGCCCACATTGCGTTTCAGAAATTATTTATTCGATAAATCGCAGTCCTCTAAAGGAACAATTTTCGTTTTGTGTTTAAATTTATAGCCAAACCATAAAGCGGCAAACAGTGGTAAACCGATATATGAAACGACAACACCGTACCAGTCAATCGTTCCGCCCATGAACGCCATATAGTTTTGGCCCAGCACGACAATCATACATAGGGCAAAAGCAAATAACGGACCGAATGGGAAGAATTTCGATACATATGGTAAATCGCTCAGTGAATTTCCTTGTGCGACATAGGCACGACGGAATCGGTAATGACTGATTGCAATACCGAGCCAAGCGATGAAGCCGGACATTCCGGAAGCATTCAATAGCCAAATGTACACGACACCGTCACCGAAAAATGATGCAAGGAATGCTAATGAACCGACTGCCAAAGTAGCAAGAAGTGCATACATTGGAATACCGCGCTTTGTAATTTTCATGAACAGTTTTGGTGCTTTGCCTTCAACCGCTAACTGATAAAGCATACGACTTGCTGCATATAATCCAGAGTTCCCTGCTGATAACATTGCCGTTAAAATAATCGCATTCATAACAGATGCCGCAAACGCCACACCTAAGTTTTCAAATACTAATGTAAACGGGCTTGTCGCAATATCTTCTGATAAAAGACGTGAATCCGTATATGGAATAAGCAATCCGATTGCGCCGATTGCGAAAATATAAAATAGTAAAATACGCCAGAATACTGAACGTACAGCTTTTGGAATGTTTTTGCCCGGGTCATCTGTTTCTCCTGCCGTTACCCCAAGCATTTCCGTACCTTGGAATGAGAATCCGGCTGCAAGGAAAATACCGAACAGTGCAAGGAAACCGCCATTAAACGGTGCGTCGTCTTTCACGAAGTTCGTGAAGCCGACCGGATCGTTCCCGCCTAAAATCCCGAAAATCATTAAGAAGCTGACAATGATGAACACAATTACTGTCGCGACTTTAATCATCGCAAACCAGTACTCCGCTTCACCGAAAGCTTTTACTGACGCTAAGTTAAATGATAAAACAACTGCGATAAATAAAATTGTCCATAAAATTGATGAACTGTCCGGGAACCAGTACTTCATAATTAACGAAACAGCCGCAATTTCAGCTGCAATTGTAATTGCCCAGTTGTACCAATAGTTCCAGCCAAGCGCGAAGCCTAAAGCCGGGTCAACAAATTTTGTTGCATACGTACTAAACGAACCGGATGTTGGCATATAGGCAGCCATTTCCCCTAATGATGTCATTAAGAAATACACCATAACACCGATCAGTGCATATGCAAGTAATGCCCCGCCTGGACCTGCCTGTGCAATCGCACCACCTGATGCTAAAAATAAACCTGTACCGATTGTTCCGCCAAGCGAAATCATCGTTACATGGCGACTTTTTAATCCTCTTTTCAGCTCATTTTTGTTACCGAGCTGATCTATTTTAATCTCACTCATGATCTTAAAAACTCCTTTGTTTTAGCCAATACTGTTGCAATAAGTGCGGCTGTCCATTAGCCGCTTTAACTTTTTAGCCAATTGAGGTGGTTTTTTAGCCAAAATTATACGTTTTTTAGCCTACTGAGCTAGTTTTTTAGCCAAATTTTTGTATTTTTTAGCCAATCCCCGCAACTTTTTAGCCACTCTCGCCTAAATCCGTAAAAAGAAAAACCACCACAAGTTTTTGTGATGGTTATATTTACACCTCAACAAACTTGAAAGATAGCTCAACACATGCTCACACATGTGACAGTTCTGTTCCTTATCGGAAACAGCCCCAGCATTATTTTCAAGAAGAAAAATAACACTTCGGCAACCATTCCTTTCATAAAGCTTCACCGATTCTTCCTAATCTCAGCTATACTAGTCTTAATGATTGCGACCTCTACCTCATAAATCTACATGAGGTAATGTTTTATTTAATTGAAACAATGATTAAAAGTCTAACATAACATTTTTTTGATAGCAATGACTTCATCTTTATTCTGTTTTTTAAGAGTATTCATACTACTCAAACATATATTACTAGTCAAAAGGAGAATTAAAATGGACACCGAGCAACTAAATCAAAACAGCAAAAAAATACTATCTAATCGGCCGCTTATCTATTTCATGATTGCCGTCTTTTTATTTGCCACTACATTGCGTACACCGATTACACTAATCGGGCCAATTATTTCATTTATTCGGGATGGGCTCGGAATATCGAACTTTCTAGCAGGTTTTTTAACGACGATCCCTTTAATTGCCTTTGCGGTCGTTTCACCATTTGCCCCGCGTATTGCCCGTAAATTCGGTTTGGAGTGGACCTTATTTTATTCGGTCATTTTATTATGTGCAGGAATTCTGATGCGTTCGCTCGGAGCAACGTCTTTACTTGTTTTAGGAACAATATTAATCGGCATCGCCATTGCATTTGGTAATGTCCTGATCCCTAGTTTTTTCAAATGGAAATTCCCGTTACATATTGGCTTATTAACAGGAATTTATTCCGTATCGATGAACATATCTTCCGGAATTGCTGCGGGCTTCAGTTATCCGATTGCCGCAAACGCAGGCTGGCAAATCGCAGCGGGTATTACGATTATTTTAGGGATTCTTACATTGCTAATCTGGCTGCCGATTTTGCGCCAGGAAAAAGTCGAGTTACATATGCCCTCTTCGCAGATGAAGAAAACATATATGTGGAAGTCACCCCTTGCCTGGGCAGTCGCTGGGGCAATGGGCTTTCAATCATTTATATTTTACTGCTCGTCCGCATGGATACCGGAAATTTTCGTTAGCCAGGGACTTGATGCAACAGCTTCCGGCTGGATGGTGTCCGTTATGCAGTTTTCGCAAATTCCGATGACATTTATTATTCCGATTATCGCCGGTAAAATTGCCTCGCAACGACCGATCGTTGTTTTCTTTACGATCTGTTACTTAGTTGGATTTACGGGTGTGTTAATGGAATGGACAAGTCTTGCTATTGTCTGGATGATTTTATTGGGCTTTGCAGGTGGGGCTTCATTCGGTTTAGTACTGATGCTGTTTTCGCTTCGTACAGAGACAGCCTATGATGCAGCTGAACTTTCAGGATTTGCACAATCAATCGGTTATTTTATTGCCGCAATCGGACCGATTCTATTCGGCTATGTCCATGATTTGACGGACAGCTGGTCAATCCCGGTGATGCTGTTTATCCTAATTTCTGTACTGTTATTTTTTGCTTCTTTTATGAGCGCAAACAATCGGACGATATAACCAAACGTATGTACCCTTTTGTGATATAATAGTGTTAGTAAATAAAAGGAGTACAGAACTATTGCGTAAAAAGAGAAAACGAAATAAAAAACGCCTGCCGATTATCCCGCTGTTTTTCATCGCCTCGGCTGGTGCAGCTGGTTTTTATGTCACACAAACAGCTGAAGGCATAGGCTATGGAATTGTCGCTTATTTCGTACTATATATCGCGTTTAAAATTTGGCTGAAATCGCTGAAGACAAGGAAGTTACGAAAATCCGGCATTCGAGAAGTCGATAAAATGACCGGTGAGGATTTCGAGAGATTTTTAGGAGAGTTATTTAAGCGACGCGGTTTTAAAGTGAGCTATACCGCCACGAGTGGTGACTACGGTGCAGACCTTATTCTAAAGGACGGAAAAAATATTATCGCTGTCCAGGCAAAACGCTATTCCGGTACGGTCGGTGTAAAAGCCGTTCAGGAAATTATCGGTGCGGTAAAAATGTATGAGGCAACTGAAGCATGGGTTGTCACAAACAGTCATTTTACACGCCAGGCTGAAAAACTTGCCGACATCAATGACGTTTATTTAATCGATCGTGATGAATTGATTCAAATTATATTAAATAAAAGGTAAAGAAACAGGTGTGCAGAGGCTTTCGCTTCCTGCACACCTATTTTAATATGGCTGCTGTTGGTAGAAGTAATTTGGTTTTTTTATCGTGTTGGCAATTCGTTCATGATACAGATCTGTCGTTGCAGGAGATAGTGGCGGTACAAGCCAAACCCAGTTGCCGGTTACATTGCGGTTGCTTTTATTTTCCTGCACTTGAAACAGCTGAAACTGCTGAGCTGCTGTATGATGATCGACAATACTAACGCCCGCCTTTTTATAGGAATGAAGAACCGCAACATTCAATTCAACAAGTGCACGGTCCTTCCAAAGCGATGCATTCATTGTAGTATCCAACCCCATTGCTTCTGCTACTTTCGGGAGAAAATTATAGCGGTATGTATCCGCCAAGTTGCGCGCTCCGATTTCTGTCCCCATATACCACCCGTTAAACGGGGCTGCCGGAAAATCGGTGCCGGCAATATTAAAACGCATACTCGAAATAATCGGAACTGCATACCATTTCATATTTAACCGCGAAAAATCATACTCCGGATGGGTGATCGCCACTTCCAGCACACGCTCTTTTGGAATATCAAAAAATATAGGCTCCCGGTCATCTACTTGAATGACAAGAGGTAGTACATCATAGTGTGTACGTGCACCCCGCCAGCCGAGACTTTCACATATTTTCGTAAACTCGAGCGAATCGGAATCACCGACAATTCCATCTGCCATATCATAACCAGCATAGCGGATTAGCTGGTGATTCCAGATGCGTACACGGTCCGGTTCAAACAGTGTAATAGCCGGTCTGATTTTCCCGTTATTGGTCGCAAAATCAATATGGTTAAGAAGTGCTTCGTAAATTTCAGCTTCATTTAATAATTGGCGCTCATCAAATACGTTCAAGCTATTCCAAAACAGGCGCCCGATACATTTATTGCTGTTTCGCCATGCAACTCGCGCCCCGTATGTAAGCTCATCTGTCGTTAAGATGAAATCCGGGTGCTGGGCCTCTTCCAAACGCTTTTTCAGCCACTCTTCTGTCTGATTCATTTCTTTTTTATATAAAGTAAGGAAATCTATACGTTCATGCAATATTGAAGTCGTTGTTGCCATCTAGTTCATCCCCTTCTAGCCTTATTTTGGCCTCTTGGAAAAGGAAACACAATGAAACAACAACCGATTAAAACATGTATATTTCATACATGACTAAAATTGTTCATAAAGTGGTTTTTAGATTATCTCTTCCATTTATCACTCGCTTTGAAATTATAAACCGGTGTCACGTGCTTCTGGATTGTCACCGTTTCTCCGATTTGCTCGACAATTTCCTGCATCGGCTTATAGGCCATTGGTGCTTCGTCGAGTGTTTCTTCACTTACCGAAGTTGTCCAAACCCCTTGCATCGTCTGTTTGAAATCATCCATCGACAGGTTTTTCATTGCGGCTGTCCGCGAATAAATCCGGCCTGCTCCATGTGGGGCGGATTCATTCCATTCGGCATTTCCTTTTCCGATACAAATAAGAGAACCGTCCCGCATATTCATCGGAATGACGAGCTTTTCATCCTTTGCCGCCCGCACTGCCCCTTTACGCAAAACCATGGCATCCGTATCAATATAATTGTGTACGGAATCAAACTGCTCCGCGAACTCCCACTTCATATGCTCGGCGATTGTCTTGGCAATATGGATCCGATTTTCATGTGCAAAACGCTGTGCCAGTTTCATATCCGCAATATAATCCCGGAACAGATCGCCTTCTAAATATGCCAGATCCTTTGGCACAACCGGATTTTCATTCTTATAGGCATTAACCATTTTTTGAATGTCCTTGCTGTTTCCGGCTTCCTTCATTGCCGCAATTCTTTCGGATAAATCTTCGCGCTGCAATGACTCAAATGCACGCTTCTGATGCCAGTTCGCCACCTTTGCCCCGACATAGCGCGAGCCCGTATGGATCAATAAATAATGAACTCCCGTCTCATCTTTTGCAAGTTCGATAAAATGATTGCCCCCGCCTAATGTACCTAGCGAGCGGCCTGTATATTCATTTTGCAAGCCACGTGCGATGAAGTTTTCGTTTGCAAAAAGTTCAGCGTCCATTCTATTTAGTGCAGTTTCATGGATTTCATTGCCGCTCGGTACGAAACGTCGGATTGTTGTATCAAGTTCATTAAAATCAATGTTACCTTTACCGATTTCCGAAACGAGCACCCCACACCCTACATCAACACCGACGAGATTCGGTACAACACGGGCATTCAACTGAATTGTTGTACCGATGACACAGCCTTTTCCGGCATGATAATCGGGCATAATCCGTACTTTTGTCCCTTCCATAAACGGCTGATTGACGAGTTCATCAATTTGCTGAATCGCTACTTCCTGTGGTGTGTTTGTATAAATTTTCGCGTTTGTATATTTCCCGTTAATTTCGATCAATGCTATTCACGCCTTTCTTTTTTAAACTGAGTACAGCGAATATAAGAAGTGCCACCCCGATATAGCTTCCGAGCAGAAAAACCGGGGATCCTCGGTTAACAAATCCGAATGCCAACTCAGATTGCAACCCAACTGTATCCGGCGCGAATTGCGGTTTGTAGAAAAATGTTTGAACTAACCCGATTAACAGTTGTATTGCAAAATATAGAATATGTAAGAGCAGTGCCCCGATGATTGCGAAAAGGATTTTACGTTTCATGCCAGACCTCCTTTTGTGAAAGTAATTATTACTACTTACGATGGGGGCGAGCAGAAGTTTCATAAATTTTCCCTTTTGAAGTAGCCTGCTTTTATTAGAAGATTTAACAGTATATTAGAAAAACCGGGTGAGATATTTGAAACTTTCGGTTCTATATTCGAAAATCGGGGATCATTATTAGAAGATCTCTCTGTTTTATTAGAAAATGGCCGGTTTATTAGAAACTTGAGTACGGATTTTAGACAATCTCTGGACTTTATTAGAAAACCAAACCTTTCCTTAATTAAAAACGGACCGTTCGAAAAGCAGTGTGACAACCTCCTGTAGTTATTAATCTCTTTCCTCCTTTACTGCCAGATTTGATTCTTAATCTGCTTTTATTCTATTTTAATTCATAAAAAAACCGAATTTCCTTAAAAAGAAATTCGGCCTTCTTTTCATTTTAAATGCACAAATCTCGATACCATCATTGTTAAAAACGCATAAACCCCAGCTTTTACTGTCTGCAATTCACGTGTATCACGGTGCGGATCAACACAGACGAAATCCATACCTTTTACAATTTCATATTTCCCCACTTCATAAAGCAAATCAAAAAGCTCTTCTGTCCGCATCCCACCTGGTGTGGACGCAGGAACTCCCGGGGCATATGCAATATCAAGTACGTCCATATCAACTGTCACATAAACAATATCTACTTTTCCAGAAAGCTCTTCCATGACATTCGCGATTATGGACTCCGCGCCACGACGACGGAAATCCTTTAACGTAATACGATTCACCCCATAATGGTCCGCAGTACAAATAAGGCTCGGGGCATTATAAAAACCGTGCAGCCCGATGTTGTACACATCCTCACCCTTCACTATCCCTGCATCAAGCAGCTGACGGATCGGCGTACCATTTGTCGGTCCATCTGATTCCGTTGCTCGTAAATCCAGATGGGTATCAAACTGTAAAATACCGATTCGTTTGCCGGAAGAATTTGCAAAAGCCCTTACAACCGGGGCAGTAACCGAATGATCTCCGCCAATTTGTACATAGAAGCTCGCAGGACAATTATTCAATATATCCATCATCGCTTGTTCGATATTGTCATGACACTGCAAAATATTCGTTCCGTGCATTTTCACATCGCCAACATCCGCAACCCGTAGTTCCCGAATATCCACATCCTCATCAATTGAATACGTAGTAAACAGATTCCAGCTTTTTCGGAAAAAATCCGGATATTCCGAAGCTGCTGAAGCACTAATTGATGAACGTGACAGCGGTACTCCTGTAATGACCACATCAAAGTTATCTGAAAGCTCCCCATAACTTGGCACAATCCAGTCTTTTACCTTCAAATCTTCAGATTCCACCCGATTCCAAGAAGTTGCCGGACTTACTAGGAACTTGCTCACAGTAAGCTGCCACCTTTCACAACGACGTTTCCTGCTTTAATGACAGTGTCTGTATGATTCATCCCGTAAAAATATTGAAGCTGCTTATAATTCGGGACGTCTAAAATCAGTACATCGGCCTGTTTACCTTTTTCGAGCGTACCGACCTGGTCGGCGCGTTTTATCGCATGGGCAGCATTGATCGTCGTTGCACAAAGCACTTCTTCCATCGTCATTCCCATGTTCATGCACGCCAAATTTTGAATGAACGGCAAGCTGATCGTTGGCGAAGAACCCGGATTAAAGTCCGTTGAAATTGCTACAGGTACACCACTATCAACCATCAGGCGACCCCTTGCATACGGTGCGCGTAAAAAGAAGGCGGTTCCCGGCAAGAGTACAGCAATCGTACCGGCCTTTGCCATAGCTGCAATTCCTTCATCTGAAGCAACGAGTAAATGCTCTGCGGAGATGGCCCCTACTTCTGCAGCGAGTTCCGCGCCTTCATACGGCTCAATTTCATCTGCATGAATTTTCGGTGTCAGTCCGTATTCTTTCCCCGCTTCCAAAATCAGGCGGGATTGCTCAGGTGTGAACACCCCTTTTTCGCAAAAGACATCATTGAATTCCGCAAGCCCCAATTCCGCCACTTTTGGAATCATCTGCTCGATTATAATTTTCACGAATTGATCTTCATTGCCTTTAAATTCTTTCGGAACAGCATGTGCACCCATAAAAGTAGAGACGATATCGACAACATGCTCTTCCTGCAGTTTCTTTACAACATAAAGCTGTTTGAGTTCGTTTTCAAGATCAAGGCCGTAGCCTGATTTTGCTTCAACCGTTGTAACACCGTGACGCAAAAACACGTTTAAGTGCTGAACGGTTTTGTTGTATAGCTCATCAAAATTCGCTTCGCGCGTTTTTGTCGTCGTATAGTGAATCCCGCCACCTGCATTCATAATGTCCATATAGGACCTTCCGGCAAGGCGCATATTCAGCTCATGTTCACGTGTCCCCCCATGTACTAAATGTGTATGGCAGTCAACAAGACCCGGCATAACAATCTTCCCGCGTGCATCAATAACCTCGGCATCGCTTACTAGATGCGGATATTCTTGTTTTATTTCATCAAGAGGTGCAATCATTGCAATGCGATCGTTTTCGATTAAAACACTTACCTCTTTTTTCAGACCGAGCTCGCTCATTTGCTCACGGCGGCGCGGTAATTTCACATCACATTCCATTGTTAATACTTCATTTGCATTATTTATTAAAATAGCCAAAGTTCATCATCCTTTTAGCATCGGCATATTGATACCTTTTTCTTTTGCTGTGCGAACTGCAATGTCGTAGCCTGCATCTGCATGGCGTACAACCCCCATACCCGGGTCAGAAATAAGCACGCGATTGATCTTTTCTGCAGCAAGTGTTGTTCCGTCAGCTACTAACACTTGACCAGCATGTTGGGAATAACCCATTCCTACACCGCCGCCATGATGGATACTCACCCAGCTTGCACCGCCTGCCGTATTGACGAGCGCATTTAATAATGGCCAATCTGATACAGCATCCGATCCGTCCTGCATTCCTTCTGTCTCACGGTTTGGCGAAGCGACAGATCCAGAGTCCAAATGATCACGACCGAATACGATCGGCGCTTTCAATTCACCATTTGCAACCATTTCATTGACGCGCAGTGCAAAGCGGTGGCGGTCGCCATACCCCAGCCAGCAAATGCGGGCAGGTAAGCCTTGCCACTTCACCATTTTCTGCGCCATATCAATCCAGTTTACTAATGCCTTATCCTCAGCAAACATTTCTTTTGCCAAAGCATCTGTTTTATAAATATCCTCCGGGTCGCCAGATAATGCTGCCCAACGGAAAGGTCCTTTTCCTTCACAGAATAACGGACGGATATACGCAGGTACAAAACCAGGGAAATCAAATGCATTTTCCACACCCATTTCCTTTGCATACGCACGGATATTGTTTCCGTAATCGAATGTTTCCGCACCTGCCTGCTGGAATTCAAGCATTGTCCGTACATGCTCTGCCATCGTTTCCTTCGCTCGGCGCTCATATGTTTTCACATCTGTTTTGCGCAATTGAAGTGCTTCCTCCAACGTCATCCCGTTTGGAATATAGCCGTTGATCGGGTCGTGCGCAGATGTCTGGTCTGTCACGAAATCCGGAATCATGCCGCGATTTAACAGCTCACGGTTAATGTCCGCACAGTTTCCTACTAAACCAATTGATGCAGGTTCTTTAGCAGCCGTTAACTTATTGACAAGCGCTATCGCCTCATCTACTGTTTCGACAAGGTAATCACAGTAGCCTTCATTTATTTTGCGTTCGATTCGTGCACGGTCCACTTCAACAACTAAAATGACTGCTCCCGCCATTTTTCCGGCTAATGGCTGGGCACCACTCATACCGCCCATACCACCAGTTAATATCCACTTACCACGAAGGTCAGCTGTTCCAAACTTCTTTTTCCCTGCTTCCACAAAGCTTAAATATGTTCCTTGTAAAATACCTTGTGCCCCGATATAAATCCATGAGCCCGCTGTCATTTGCCCGTACATCATTAAGTTGCGTTCTTCCAGTTCATAGAAGTGGTCCCAATTCGCCCAGCCAGGCACCAAATTCGAGTTGGCGATCAGTACGCGCGGTGCATTTTCATGTGTTCTGAATACTGCAACCGGTTTTCCGGACTGCACAATCATCGTTTCGTCATTTTCCAATTCTTTTAATGTTGCAATGAGTTTTTCGTAGCTTTCCCAATCACGTGCTGCTTTCCCGATACCGCCATATACGACTAGCTCATCCGGATTTTCCGCTACTTCCGGATCTAAATTGTTCATCAGCATGCGCATAGCCGCTTCCTGTGTCCACCCTTTACATGAAAGCTCAGAACCACGTGGAGCACGGATGTTTGTTTTATATACCATAAAAATCTCTCCTTTAATTTGAAGTTAGAATAAGATAAATGCTATTGGGGTAACGAATATGAGTGTTAAAACAACTCGCTCAAACCAGATAATGAGCATTTGACGAATTGATAACGGGATATCTGTCGATAAAATAACAGGAATGACAGCTGAGAAGAATAAAATAGCTGAAATCGAAATGACAGCTACGATAAACTTCGTTACAAGAACGGCCTCCGTTACAATCATTGCCGGTAAAAACATTTCCGCTATCGATAATGACAACGCTTTAGCTGTCAGCATCGGATCAGGAATTTGCAGTAAATACGTAAATGGCGCGAAAATATATGCCAGCCAGTCAAACAGCGGTGTATAAATTGCCAATACCATTCCTAATAGTCCAATAGATAAAATGGATGGTATGACCCCCATCGCCATAATAAAGCCGTCTTTTAAATGAATGTATAAGTTTTTAGGTAAAGACGGGTTTGTCTTTGCTGCATCTACCGCTTCTGCCCAAGCTACTTTTAAACGATCAGCTTTTACGATTTTTTCAGGCTGAGGTGTTGAGCCTTCATAGTATTCATCTTTAATTTTGTTTAATGGATAAATCCGGGCTGTAATCGCAGTAACAATGAATGTCACAACTAACGTCACCCAGAAAAATGCGTTCCAGTATTCCATTAAATCCAGCGTTTTTGCGACGACTACCATAAAAGTAGCGGACACTGTAGAGAAGCCTGTCGCAATAATGGCAGATTCTTTCGCTGTATATTTTCCTTCTTTATAAACACGGTTCGTCAATATTAAGCCAACCGAATAGCTGCCAACAAATGAGGCTACCGCATCAACCGCTGAACGACCCGGTGTTTTGAAAATCGGCTTCATTACCGGTTGCATAAGTACCCCGATAAATTCAAGCAAGCCATAACAAACGAGCAATGCCAAAAAAATCGATCCAATCGGAATAACCAGACCCACCGGCTTAATAAGTTTTTCTAATAAAAATGGACCGATATCCGGATTAAATAACCAAGCCGGACCAAATCCGAAAATAAGCATTACCCCTGCAACAAGTCCGCCCAACTTAAAAATGGATAACACCATATTTACTTTTGAGGTATTCCACTTTTTCTTGACAAATGGATAAAATGCTCCAAGTACTAAAAGAATCAACACATACCCGTTTACTAATGTTGGTGTGAATGTCGTGAATGCACTTACGATATGGTCGATTAAAATCGATGTTTTTCCATTCCATTCAAATGTGATAAAAAAACTAAAAATCCCGATTAAGCTGCAAAACACCATTTTCATGAAAATACTCACTTCAAACTGTCCAACTTTCGGCAGTTCCTGTTCCTCTTGGTACTTTGTCATTCCACCACTCCTTTGTAATTTCCATTCTAGTTTTCTTTCAATTCGGAATAAATAGAATAAAAACATCAATTATAGTAAAATTTAATGAAAGTAAAATTAATTTGGATGATTTGTAGTATTTATATATGAAATAGTAATTATTAAAGGTGGTGTTTGATTGAAAATCTTAATTGTTGAGCGGGATTTTGAAGAAATTGTAGGAATTGATTGGTATTTAAGAAATTATTTCATGCGGGATATTGAAGTAATTGGCGTAGAAGATGGCAGTACAATAATTGAAACAATTGAAGATACCAAACCGGAAGTACTTCTTATTGAAATGGAACTTGTTTCTCCTTCTGTAGAGCAGTATTTACAAAAACAAAAGCAGACAATTCCCGTTATCGGTATTACAGCGGAACCCATTTTTCAGCAGGCAATGAAAGCTATCCGCTTAAAGGCGATCGATCTTTTTGTGAAGCCCGTACCATTGGAGCAATTGAAGTCTGCTTTGCTGAAAATCCCTTCAACTAAGCCGACAGCATCTGCAAGCAGTACGGTTCCATTTGAAATACAGTTATATTCGGATTTGTATTTAAATAAGCCAGGTATATTCCCTTTAGATGGAAAGTCTTTCTTTTTAATTGAGTGTGCAGATTACGAGCATAATTTAATGCTGTATGAGTGGCTCATTGAATTGCCTATTTTCCATAATCACATTGCCCTTCCGTTGCAAAACCGGGTAATTTGCATTGTAGAAATCGATGTTTTTACCAATCTATTCAGACAGCTTCGAATCATGAGCCAGGAATGGGAGAAATTCAGTGGGGAATCGCTGAACATTGCCGTTTATGACGGGAATGAGACAACATTGCTGACAATGTACCAAGCATGCAAAAAAACATTGGCACAGCGCTTTTATAAAGGATACTCCCATATTTTTAAAAGTTCACAAACACTTCATGTGACGAGGCTTGATCCGCTTTTGACTCCTGAAGAACAGCAGCTATGGATTACGAGTCTTGAAAACGGTGATTTGAAAGCAATTAAGGCGTTTTTATATACGCTGACAAAAGTCTCAACCTATTATCATCAGGATGATGTGCGTATTCATTTGACGAGTATTTTGGCGCAAATCCGCCGATTTATGATGAAGTATCATCTGCAGCAGCAAGCAAAAATGGAACAGCAATACCGCGCACTGTTCCATTTTATTTTAGAGCATCCGATTTTATATGCGATTGTACAGGAGTTTATTTTGTTTACGCAGCGATTGATCGATGCGAGGAAAAATCTGCAGCAACAGCAGATTGCTGACTATACGGAGCTGGCTGTTGAAATAATTGAGCGCGATTATACTAATGCTGAGCTGACATTACAACATGCCGCAAACGAATTAAATATAAGCACCAATTATTTGAGCAATGTGTTTTCAAAAAAACGCGGCATACCATTCAAGAAATATTTGCAGCAGTATCGCGTACAGCAAGCCGAAAAATTATTAATAGAAACGAGTTTGGGAATCGGATCAATCGCAGAAATGGTCGGCTTCACAGACGGCAATTACTTCACTAAAGTATTCCGGGAATACTACCAGTTAACCCCTTACCGCTATAGATTGCAGGTGAGGAAAACAGCCGGTTCAGCAAAAAATTAAGTTCTATTCCGGGGACGCTTTCCTTGGAATAGAACTCAACAAGTTATTGATCACAAAAACGAAATCGTTCCAATAATCACTTTAAAACGGAAACAGTAACGGTACCGCAATCATCATGACGATAAACATAATCACCTGCAACGGCACACCGACTTTCACGAAATCCATAAATTTATAGCCACCAGCTGTTAACACAAGGGAGTTAGTCGGCGATGCAATCGGTGTCGCAAACGCCATACTCGCAGCAGTTGTTACCCCGATCATAAAGGTATACGGATTCGCATCCATAGCAAGTGCTGCAGTGATGGCAATCGGTGAAAACAGTACCGCTGTTGCCGTATTACTAACAAATTGCCCGAATATAACGGTCAATAAATAAATCCCCATCAACACACCATATGGACCGAAATCACCGAGCACACTGATAATGCCTTCTGCGAGAATTGTCATTCCACCTGTTTTCTCAAGCGCTGTCGCCATCGGAAGCATTGCTGCTACGAGCACAATGCTTTCGAAGTTCATTTTACTGTAAGCATCATCCATATTGCGCAGACAGCCTGTAATAATCATCAGAACAGCACCGATTAATACAGCAATGACGGCATCAAATACTTCAAACACCATAAGCCCGATCATCAGCAGCATGATAATTCCGGCTATCGGTGCCTTTCCGTTTGCTGCAATTGCGCCTGCCAGCTCACGCGGTTGTCCCACTACTACAACATCTTGCGTTTCGCGGGACAACAGCTCGATTTCGTCCCATGTTCCTTGTACTAAAATTGCATCACCGAACCGCAGTTTCTGATCGGCCATGTCTTTCAATAAGTAGTCCCCTTTACGGTTGATCCCTAAAATATTCAAATTGTATTTTTCACGAAACCCGATTTTACTGACCGTTTCCCTAATAAGACGTGACTGCGGTGTTAATAGTACTTCGGCCACACCGATTTTTTTCGTTACCAGCTCTTTTGCATGATCTTCGAACGGCTGAACCGTTAACGCAAAATCATGAGCAAAACGCGCTACATCATCTGCCAGACCTTGAACATACAGCTCATCACCGACATGAATCACACTTGTCGGTCCTGCCAATTCCTGATACGTCATCGGTCGTAAATTTAACCCGTCCTGCGCGGCACCGCGCTTTATTTTCATAATATAAATATGGTAGGTTGCCGGAAGCTTCAAATCAGCAAGCTTTTGTTCTAGGATTGTCGAATGCTCGGTAACGACAACGCGGAACAGTTTATCATGCAAATCATATTCTTTGGCAATTTTCTTTGGAGAAAGCTTATACCCTGCACTTGACTGCGAACGATTTTCCTCATTCGGCAACAGTACATTACGTACTAATACTAAATAAATAATAACGGTAATCGTTGCGATAATTCCGATTGGCGTGATCGTGAAAAATCCCAGCTTTTCAAACCCATGATCAACAAGCGTTTGGGAAGCAATTAAATTTGTCGGCGATGCAATTAACGTCATCAACCCCGACATACTCGCAATGTAAGAGAGCGGCATTAAAAACTTGGACGGATTTACTTTAATGCTGATTGCTATCGATACCACAATCGGCAGCATTAGCGCGACCGTACCTGTATTGCTCATAAACGCCCCGACAATTGCAACAATTACAAGAAGCAATATAAAGAGACGGAGCTCAATATCCCCTGACCATTTCAATAGAAGGTTTCCTGCCATACCAGCAAGTCCCGTTCTTAAAATACCTGCCCCGACAACAAATAGTCCCGCTATCATAATGACTACAGAATTCGAAAACCCTGCCAGCGCTTCAGCAGGTGTCAAAATATTTAATATTACAAATGATAATAATGCCATTACTGCGACAAGGTCTGCCCGCAATCTGTTCGTCGTAAATAAAATAATTGTAACCGCCAAAATGATAAAAGTTAATGTAAGTTGCATAACCATGTCCTTTCGTATGGTAGTCGCTTCTATTATATAGGAAATAATAGAAGAACTCCCCACATTTGTCGACTAATAAAGGAAACACTTTTCCAACTAAAAATGCGGAGCAATATTTACCTTTTCCTGCTAATTAAAGGTATAATTTACTAATAACCTATATTATCTGAACTATCCATTTTTAATAACTAATTCTTTAATATAAATATTACTTAAAAAGAATTATTATAATCTAGTAGAAATTATGATTTAGATTTGTTATATTATTTATGAAGGGTTTTTCAAAAAATATTAGGAGGAACTACATATGACAAACGAACGTTTAACAACGATTACTGGTGCTCCAGTAGTATCAAACGATGATTCGATGACAGCTGGTCGTCGCGGTCCGCTTTTATTACAAGATGTATTTCTAATTGAGAAATTAGCAAACTTTAACCGTGAAGTAATCCCTGAGCGTCGTATGCACGCAAAAGGTTCAGGTGCATTCGGTACATTTACTGTAACGCATGACATTACAAAATATACAAAAGCAAAAATCTTTTCTGAAATCGGTAAGAAAACAGAAATGTTCGCACGTTTCTCAACTGTAGCTGGTGAGCGCGGTGCGGCTGATGCAGAGCGTGATATTCGCGGTTTCGCATTAAAATTCTATACTGAAGAAGGTAACTGGGATATGGTTGGTAACAACACACCTGTATTCTTCTTCCGTGATCCATTACACTTCCCGGATTTAAACCACGTTGTTAAGCGTGATCCAAAAACAAACATGCACAACGGTAACTCAAACTGGGATTTCTGGACTTCATTACCTGAAGCATTACACCAAGTAACGATCGTAATGTCTGACCGTGGTATTCCAAACGGATACCGCAAAATGCACGGATTCGGTTCTCATACTTACTCAATGATCAACGAAGCTGGCGAACGCGTATACGTGAAATTCCACTTCCGTTCTCAACAAGGCATTGAAAACTTAACAAGTGCAGAAGCGGCTGAAATTATCGGTAAAGACCGTGAATCTTCACAACGTGACCTATTCGAGTCTATCGAAAAAGGCGATTTCCCGAAATGGAAAATGTACATCCAAGTGATGACTGAAGAGCAGGCTCGCAACTCTAAGGACAACCCATTCGACTTAACAAAAGTTTGGTACAAGTCTGAGTACCCGTTAATTGAAGTTGGGGAATTCGAGTTAAACCGTAACCCGGAAAACTACTTCGCTGATGTTGAGCAAGCTGCATTCGCTCCATCAAACGTAGTACCTGGTATTTCATTCTCACCAGACCGTATGTTACAAGCGCGTTTATTCGCTTACCAAGATGCAACTCGTTACCGTTTAGGCGTTAACCACCATCAAATTCCTGTAAACACACCAAAATGCCCATTCATGGTATATCACCGTGATGGTCAAGGCCGTGCTGACGGAAACCGTGGTGCAGCTATTACTTACTATCCAAATAGCTATGGCGCATTACAAGGCCAAACACAATATAAAGATCCTGCATTAGCTCTTGATGGTCCAGCTGACATCTACGATTTCCGTGAAGATGACAACAACTACTTCGAGCAACCAGGTAAATTATTCCGTCTTCAAACTCCGGAACAGCAACAACGTTTATTCGAAACAACTGCTGCTGAAATGAACGGTGTTGAAGAATTCATCAAACGCCGTCACATTTTACACTGCTACTTAGCTGATCCAGCATATGGTGAAGGTGTAGCGAAGGCAATGGGTCTTTCATTAGATGGTATGGACCTTTCAAACCCATACTCTAATCCAGTAAGTATGTACTAAGATGTACTCTATGAATTTAGCTTCTTGCTCAAATTGTTAAATTCACTAACTTTTCGTAAGTTTACGAAAGCGTTATTGATATCCAACTATAATCGCTTACAACCGCAAGTATCTGAGGGGATACTTGCGGTTTTTTTATGTGAAAAGGGCTGCAGTAAAAGTTGAATTCACCTTTACTGCAGCCCTTGTCTATGCAAATAAAATTGTCGATAAATAAATTACAACCGTTACTGTTAAACAGCTGATAATCGTTGAAAACAGTACTGTCTGAGCTGCTGTAGCTGATTCGATATCATACTCAAGCGCCAAGCTGGAACTGTTTCTGGATGTCGGGAATGCACTTGCGATAAATAGAGACTGTGCCACTACCCCGTCCAGGCCCAATGCAAAAATAATAAGAAGTGCTGTTGCCGGACCGACTATCAACCGTGTAAAGCAGCTGACGAAAATTGTTTTATTGAACATCGAACGCATTTCAATTGTAGAAAGCTGTGCCCCCAATGTAATAAGCGCAACCGCCACAAATCCGTCTGCAATATGTTCAAGCGGAATACTGAATGTTTCCGGAATCGGGACGTGAAAGTAATTCAATGCCGCGCCAATAATCAGCGCATGAACGATCGGCATTTTCAGAAAGTCCCGGACAATCGCAATTCCTGATTTTGTTGATGAGATTAAATTATACAAGCCATATGTATACGTCGTCATATTTTGAAAAATAACTAGAATAACTTGAATTGCTACCCCGATCGGCTGAGTTGCAAATATCATTTGTGCGACTGGAATCCCATAGTTACCGGAGTTTATAAGGACAACACTGTTTTTGAAAACAGCCGATTCCTTTTTATCAAGTTTTAACATTTTTGCGAGCAGCTGACTTAACAGCATTTGTGCACCGATAAACAAAATAATAAAAATCGTAATTTGTCCAAGTACACTCATTTCAATGGAAGTTTCATAAATATTGATAAACACTGCTGCCGGCATAAAACAGTATGTAATGAGTTGGGATAAGGCTTTAAGGTTAAACTGGAACTTGCGCTGTAAAATGGCACCTATAATAAGCAAAATTAAAATTGGTGCTACAATTTTGAAGAAAATCATCGATAAATAGACCATGCGAAAACTCCTTTTGTGCATGTGTGCTGTAGTTGTTAATTATAGCGTATTTGTAAAGGAGTTGTCAGAGCATCCGACTTCTTTTTCTATCCCAACATAGCTGTTTTCCACTAAAAAACCTATGACTCCTAAGTGGGAATCATAGGTTTATGAATTTTATAAGTAGTCTATTGCTATTAATGCATTGTATATAAGCTCGGCAAACTCACCGCGCGATAATGCTTTCTCCGGATTAAATAGGCCTTCCCCATCAACAACTCCAAATAGCTCTAAAATCGCTATGCTTTGACGTGCTTCAAATGTCAGGTTTGCGATATCTGTATAGCTGAAGTTTAGTTCATTATACGCTTTCGCCAAATCCTGATTTAAGTAACGGTACATGTTGGCTATAATGATGGCTGCTTCTTGCTTTGTCACAGAGGCATTAGGTGCAAACCGGCTCGATGTAGCCCCGCTCATAATTCCCGCTTCCAATAAACCTTGAACGAGTTTCAACTGCTGTGTATTGGCTATATCTAAATATTTTGATTTAGTGTTACTCGATACATCAAGTGCAGATGCAATCATCACTGCAACATCAAGTCTGCTTACTTGTTTAGAGCTTTGCACCAGGCGGTTTTTTGTATTAAATAGTATACCGCGCTTTGTCAGCTCCCGTATCGCACGTCCTTGGTCATTATTTGGAATATCCGTATAGATGACATTGCTGTTCGCTGCTTTAAATGTACCACCCGTCGCTGTACGGATAATGAATGTTGAGCCATCCACTTTAAATGATGCCGGTGATGTACCTGTTGACGTAACACGCTGAACCACTTGCGAAGTATTCGCTTTTAATTTTGATACCGGAACATGAACTTCAACTGTACTTGCAAATGTTTTTGCACGATTTCCTTCTGTAAACTGAATGTTCAACTGGTTATTCGTCACATTTACAGACACTCCAACCGCTGCTGTAGAGCTTTGAATTTCTGACGTAGGAATAATAATTTCAATATCTCCTGCTTTTAAACGGATATTCCGGTCTGCGTTGTTTTTCACTTGAGAAGAAGTAATCTGTGTTGAATAGCGTCCATTTTGGTAAGTCATCGTTTCATATTGTGACCAGCTTGCTGTTTTTGGAATCGTTGTCGCCACAGTACTCGCCGAATCGTCCGGAATGTAAAGCGGGTCGTATGATGGCTTTTCAATGACTACTCCACCAGGCTTTATATCATGGATATAATCTGGATAGTACGTATACACAAGCTCAATATAATACGGGTCTCTCCACATTGTTTCAAGACGGACAAGCTTTTCCAATGTTGTTACATGTCTTTTTGCTTCCGCCGATAAGTTGTTGTATAGTGAACGGGCTTTTGCAATTTCCTGTGTTGTCGAACTACGGCTAACATCATTCATGTAGATATCGAATGCATTGGCATCAAGCTTTGCCTGCTTCACAACTGTATTTTGATAAATAATATAGTTCTCGCCATCAATTAAAATGTTGAGGTTTGTTACAAACGATTTCGCAAAGTCACTTAGCGCGTTGTACGCCAGTCGGATACTTTTGATTTGAGCATCAGTGTATTTCGTTTTATCGATACGGTTTATGCGATCCATGACGACTTTCGCTTCTTTTTCAGCTTGCGCTTTTTGCACTGCTAAACGGCTCTCGAAATATTCCAGGTTTGTAACTACTCGTTTATCAACTAGCTTTTTCGCTTCGCTATTTAATGCATCGTAAGCTTTTCTGGCTGCACTAATCTCAGCAGGTGTTGTTTCATCGGTGATTGTTTGAATTATTTCTGTAACTTTTTCGGCTGCGATAAGATTGGCGATTTGCGCTTCTTTCTTCTCCAAATCTTCCATAAGCACTTCCACTTTGCTGTAGTTGCTAATTTGTTGGCGCAATTCTTGTGAAAGACTATTATAAGCTTCTATAATAGTTTCCAGTTCTGACCTTGTCGAATTTGAATTTAAACTTTCGATAGCTTTAATAATATCTTCTGGGGTTGCGAGCGTCTTTCCCTCTGTTTCATTTGGGGCTGCTTCCACTTCTCCTACTATGCCAATACTTACTGGGATAGCGACCAAAGCAGCTAGCATTAATTTTGATTTATTCATATGTATCACTACCTATTCTCTTTTTATATAGCGTATTTATTATATCGGTTCTTATCCCATATTTTAGAATATAAATTGGTCTATGTTGAGGAAAACTTGCTTAGAACTCTCAAATATCTAAATTTGAAAGTTAATAGAGGGGGAAATAAACAAAACAGCTGCCTCCCCTGGGCAGCTGCTTCATTTATGCTCAATCAAACTTTTAATCGTAAAATGCCACTCCCCGTTACGCAGTTTACGCACAATTAAACCGCGTTGTTCTCCAAGGAGCGTTAACCCGATTATTTCAGAAATGATAAATGTAAAATACTTCGAAAAGCGCTCACCATAGATTGCTTCTCCTAATTGTTTCGCCGTATGATGGCCTTCACTAATTTTGGATATAACCTTTTGCAGTTTATATTCTATTTTACTTAAGCCTTTCTCCATCACTTCATTTAAGTTTTCATAGATTCCTTTATGGCCGGCAAACACGGTATGCACATTATAAGCATTCATTTTTTCAATCGAATCTATATATTGGCTAAACGGGTTCGTTATGTTTCCTGAATCGTCATGATCAATTAGAGCACTGGTCATGCCGTTAGCTAACAAAAAATCTCCCGCAAATAACCAGCCTGTCTCCTCATCAAACAAACAGATTGAATCCGGTGAGTGTCCGGGAGCAGCGATTACTTGTAATCCTCCGACTTCTTGACCTTCCCTCAGTTTCAAAATCTGCGGATAGATTATCACATGTTCTTTGTTGTGAAGCGTATTCTCCATTTTTAACATTCGTTCACGGGCAAATTCCGGTACGCCGTATTGCTCGTACAATTCATAGTAAAAGGTAAGCTTTTGCTGTAAGTAATCATCTTCACATTTTAGACGAGGAATGGCGATATGACTGGCATAGACAGGGATCGGATAAACATTCGTAATTTGATTTACCACCCCTATATGGTCATTATGAAAATGCGTTAAAATAATACGGGTAATTTGGTTAATTTCAATATTATAGTCTTTCAATTTCTGATAAAAAAACTGCTCAAATTCCTCATTTTTTATGCCCGCATCAATTAATGTATAGTCTTCACCATTTTGATAGACATAACAGTTAATACTCCCCAATCCACTATAGTCAGAAGGGAAAATAATCGGGTAGACTGCTTTATTACCTGTTTTTATTATCGCATCCACTTTTCCACCTGCTCCCACTGTTTTATGCAGAAAGGGCTTGCTCCTATGTTCATTTCAGACAGCCCTTTCTATTGTAACTTTATAATACCTTACTATGAGTTCATCAAACAGCAGATGCTTCCGTCAAGAAATAAAGAAAACAACAAAAAACACATTGCAAATTTTGCAATGTGTTTTCATTCAAGTGTATATGACCCGTACGGGATTCGAACCCGTGTTACCGCCGTGAAAGGGCGGTGTCTTAACCACTTGACCAACGGGCCAATGGCTCCGAAGGCAGGACTCGAACCTGCGACCTGCCGGTTAACAGCCGGATGCTCTACCAACTGAGCTACTTCGGAATAATACTATGGTGGGCCTAAATGGACTCGAACCATCGACCTCACGCTTATCAGGCGTGCGCTCTAACCAGCTGAGCTATAGGCCCATAGTATGGTGGGTTTGGACGGAATCGAACCGCCGACACTTAGAGCTTCAATCTAATGCTCTACCAACTGAGCTACAAACCCATAAAAAAAAATGGCGGTCCCGACCGGGATCGAACCGGCGATCTCCTGCGTGACAGGCAGGCATGTTAACCGCTACACCACGGGACCAACATTTAAAGAAAAAAATATTAAAATGGAGGAGGTAGAGGGATTCGAACCCCCGCGCGGTGTTACCCGCCTGTCGGTTTTCAAGACCGATCCCTTCAGCCAGACTTGGGTATACCTCCAAAGGGAATAAAATATAAATGGTGGAGCCTAGCGGGATCGAACCGCTGACCTCCTGCGTGCAAGGCAGGCGCTCTCCCAGCTGAGCTAAGGCCCCAAAATGATGGTCGGAATGACAGGATTCGAACCTACGACCCCTTGGTCCCAAACCAAGTGCTCTACCAAGCTGAGCTACATTCCGAATATGTCAGTAAAAATATATTATGGCGCGCCCGGCAGGAGTCGAACCCACAACCTTCTGATCCGTAGTCAGACGCTCTATCCAATTGAGCTACGGGCGCGCATTATTAGAGATAAGAATTATAAAATGGTGCCGAGGGCCGGAATCGAACCGGCACGGTGATCACTCACCGCAGGATTTTAAGTCCTGTGCGTCTGCCAGTTCCGCCACCCCGGCATTTTGGAGCGGAAGACGAGGTTCGAACTCGCGACCCCCACCTTGGCAAGGTGGTGTTCTACCACTGAACTACTTCCGCAAAATGCTTAAGATCATTTATATCTGACAGTATGTATAATTTTATAAAACTGGTGAGCCATGAAGGACTCGAACCTTCGACCCTCTGATTAAAAGTCAGATGCTCTACCAACTGAGCTAATGGCTCTCTAAATGGTGCCGGCGAAAGGAGTCGAACCCTCGACCTACTGATTACAAGTCAGTTGCTCTACCAACTGAGCTACACCGGCATTTTAGAAATGGTGGAGGATGACGGGCTCGAACCGCCGACCCCCTGCTTGTAAGGCAGGTGCTCTCCCAGCTGAGCTAATCCTCCAATATTCTAGCGAAGCGACGTCCTACTCTCACAGGGGGAAGCCCCCAACTACCATCGGCGCTAAAGAGCTTAACTTCCGTGTTCGGTATGGGAACGGGTGTGACCTCTTTGCCATCATCACTTCACTATAGTGGGCTTTAAAAACCCTTGAAAGAATTTTCATTCTTTCAAAACTGGATAAACGTTTCATTGAATTGTGCAATAAAATGTGGTTAAGTCCTCGACCGATTAGTATTCGTCAGCTGCATGCGTCACCGCACTTCCACCTCGAACCTATCTACCTGATCGTCTTTCAGGGGTCTTACTTACTTGCGTAATGGGAAATCTCATCTTGAGGGGGGCTTCATGCTTAGATGCTTTCAGCACTTATCCCGTCCATACATAGCTACCCAGCGATGCCTTTGGCAAGACAACTGGTACACCAGCGGTATGTCCATCCCGGTCCTCTCGTACTAAGGACAGCTCCTCTCAAATTTCCTACGCCCACGACGGATAGGGACCGAACTGTCTCACGACGTTCTGAACCCAGCTCGCGTACCGCTTTAATGGGCGAACAGCCCAACCCTTGGGACCGACTACAGCCCCAGGATGCGATGAGCCGACATCGAGGTGCCAAACCTCCCCGTCGATGTGGACTCTTGGGGGAGATAAGCCTGTTATCCCCGGGGTAGCTTTTATCCGTTGAGCGATGGCCCTTCCATGCGGAACCACCGGATCACTAAGCCCGTCTTTCGACCCTGCTCGACTTGTAGGTCTCGCAGTCAAGCTCCCTTATGCCTTTACACTCTACGAATGATTTCCAACCATTCTGAGGGAACCTTTGGGCGCCTCCGTTACTCTTTAGGAGGCGACCGCCCCAGTCAAACTGTCCGCCTGACACTGTCTCCTACCCCGCTAAGGGGCATGGGTTAGAAGTTCAATACAACCAGGGTAGTATCCCACCGACGCCTCCTTCGAAGCTGGCGCTCCGAGATCTCTGGCTCCTACCTATCCTGTACAAGTTGTACCAAAATTCAATATCAGGCTACAGTAAAGCTCCACGGGGTCTTTCCGTCCTGTCGCGGGTAACCTGCATCTTCACAGGTACTATAATTTCACCGAGTCTCTCGTTGAGACAGTGCCCAGATCGTTACGCCTTTCGTGCGGGTCGGAACTTACCCGACAAGGAATTTCGCTACCTTAGGACCGTTATAGTTACGGCCGCCGTTTACTGGGGCTTCAATTCACAGCTTCGCTTGCGCTAACCGCTCCTCTTAACCTTCCAGCACCGGGCAGGCGTCAGCCCCTATACGTCACCTTACGGTTTTGCAGAGACCTGTGTTTTTGCTAAACAGTCGCCTGGGCCTATTCACTGCGGCTTCTCTAGGCTATGCACCCAAAGAAGCACCCCTTCTCCCGAAGTTACGGGGTCATTTTGCCGAGTTCCTTAACGAGAGTTCTCTCGCACACCTTAGGATTCTCTCCTCGACTACCTGTGTCGGTTTGCGGTACGGGCACCTCTCACCTCGATAGAGGCTTTTCTTGGCAGTGTGAAATCAGGAACTTCGCTCATACGAGCTCGTCATCACAGCTCAACGTTAGAGTATGCGGATTTGCCTACATACACGCCTTACTGCTTGAACACGCGCAACCAACGGCGTGCTTACCCTATCCTACTGCGTCCCCCCATTTCTCAAACGGTGAGGAGGTGGTACAGGAATATCAACCTGTTGTCCATCGCCTACGCCTATCGGCCTCGGCTTAGGTCCCGACTAACCCTGAGCGGACGAGCCTTCCTCAGGAAACCTTAGTCATACGGTGCATGGGATTCTCACCCATGTTTCGCTACTCATACCGGCATTCTCACTTCTAACCGCTCCACCAGTCCTTCCGGTCTGACTTCAACGCTGTTAGAACGCTCTCCTACCACGCATACTCAAAGTATGCATCCACAGCTTCGGTGAATCGTTTAGCCCCGATACATTTTCGGCGCAGCGTCACTCGACCAGTGAGCTATTACGCACTCTTTAAATGATGGCTGCTTCTAAGCCAACATCCTGGTTGTCTAAGCAACGCCACATCCTTTTCCACTTAACGATTACTTGGGGACCTTAGCTGGTGGTCTGGGCTGTTTCCCTCTTGACTACGGATCTTATCACTCGCAGTCTGACTCCCGTGTATAAATATCCGGCATTCGGAGTTTGTCTGAATTCGGTAAAGCGAGATGCCCCCCTAGTCCAAACAGTGCTCTACCTCCGGTATTCTCAATCACGAGGCTAGCCCTAAAGCTATTTCGGAGAGAACCAGCTATCTCCAGGTTCGATTGGAATTTCTCCGCTACCCACACCTCATCCCCGCACTTTTCAACGTGCGTGGGTTCGGGCCTCCAGTGAGTGTTACCTCACCTTCACCCTGGACATGGGTAGATCACCTGGTTTCGGGTCTACGACCACGTACTAATTCGCCCTATTCAGACTCGCTTTCGCTGCGGCTCCGTCTTCTCAACTTAACCTCGCACGTAATCGTAACTCGCCGGTTCATTCTACAAAAGGCACGCTATCACCCATTAACGGGCTCTAACTACTTGTAGGCACACGGTTTCAGGATCTATTTCACTCCCCTTCCGGGGTGCTTTTCACCTTTCCCTCACGGTACTGGTTCACTATCGGTCACTAGGTAGTATTTAGCCTTGGGAGATGGTCCTCCCGGATTCCGACGGAATTTCACGTGTTCCGCCGTACTCAGGATCCACTCTGGAGGGAATGAACTTTTGACTACAGGGCTTTTACCTCGTTTCGCGGACCTTTCCAAGTCGCTTCGTCTAGTTCATTCTTTTGTAACTCCGTATAGAGTGTCCTACAACCCCAAAGAGCAAGCTCTTTGGTTTGGGCTCTTCCCGTTTCGCTCGCCGCTACTCAGGGAATCGAATTTTCTTTCTGTTCCTGCAGGTACTTAGATGTTTCAGTTCTCTGCGTCTGTCTTCGACACGCTATGAATTCACGTGAAGATACTATCCGATTAAAGATAGTGGGTTCCCCCATT